>JAUIEH010000426.1 GCA_030428405.1 Alphaproteobacteria bacterium | reverse complement strand
CGGCGGGCGCACCGGCGCCAAGCCGCACATTGTCATAGCTCACGCCATTGCCGGTGAGGTAGGACTTGGCGATGTCGCAGGAGCGCTCATCGAATTGCGTGCGCCCAACAGGGTCGAACTGCAGCGAACAATCCGCCGTATCCGCTGCGACGATGACGGGCGCGGCCTGCTGCGCGTGCGCGAGAGCGGGGTTCGCCGCCCAGGTCAGCGCGTGAAAGGCTGGAAAATAGGTCGCCAGCGCGAGCGCGCCCGCACAGAGAATGACTGGCTTGCGGCCTATTCTGTCGCTGAGCCAACCGAACAAAACGTAACTCGGCGCGCCAATCAGCAGGCCCGCAAGCACGAGCGCATTCGTCGTCAATCCGTCCACGCCCAACATGCGGTTCAAAAAGAACAGAATGTAGAACTGACCCGTGTACCAGACGACCGTGGAACCGCCGACGCAGCCAAAAAGCGCAATCAGGACGAGCCGTAGATTGGACCATCGCCCGAAGGTCTCCGCGAACGGCGCCCGTGTCGTCTCACCCGCTGCGCGCATGGCGCGGAATACGGGGCTTTCATCCAGCTGCAGCCTGATCCACACCGACACGGCCAACAACAAGGCCGAGCCAAGATAAGGTATCCGCCACGCCCACTCGGAGAACTGCTCGGCCGGAAAAATCATCCGCACGGCCATGATCGTCAGCAGCGACATGACCAAGCCCGACGTGGCCATGGCGTTGATCCAGCTGGTATAATATCCACGTTTCCCGGCAGGCGCATGTTCTGCGACATAGATCGCGGCGCCGCCATATTCCCCGCCAATAGCCAGACCCTGAAGCAAACGCAGTATAATGAGCATAATTGGCGCCGCGACGCCTATCGCCTCATAAGTGGGAAGCAGGCCGACGAGAAATGTCGAAGCGCCCATAATGACCATCGTCGCGAGAAAGGTCGTCTTGCGTCCAATCAAATCGCCAATGCGGCCAAAGAGCAGCGCGCCAAACGGGCGCACGAAAAAGCCGGCGGCGAATGTCGCCAGCGCAAAAATGAACGACGTCGTCTCATTGACGCCGGAGAAGAAATGCCGCGCGATCTCGCTCGCCAGGGCGCCGTAGAGGAAAAAGTCATACCACTCAAACATCGTGCCGAGAGACGAAGCGCCGATGACGAGCGCAGGGTGCGATTTATCCTTACACGTTGTTTCCGTGCTCATAGCGAAGGTCGTTCTCCAGCACGCGCATCCGCAGAAGCGTCCGGACGCACGCCGCCTTTTTTCGCAATTGGAAGGGTGATGTGCGAGGCGCGCACGCCGCCGCAGAACACGGTTTGTTGCGCGACGGCGAACTCCTCCGCGTCATCTGGCCACGCGCCGGTATTGGGGTTGCGGTCATAACGGGGAAAATCGCTCGACGTCACGAGCACGCAAATGCGCCGGCCGCGTTTGAACATATGCGATGTCGGCGCGAGCGCGATCTCATAACGCGCCGCTTCGCCCGGCTCGATACTCTGTGCACGCTCGAAACCGGCGCGAAAACGCGCGCGCAGCACGCCGTCGCAAATATCCATGGTGCGCCCGCTCTCATCGACCTCGCAGAGCTTGACGACCCAGTCGGTGTCGCGCCCGCTCGTCGCCGCAAAGAGCACGGCGCAGACATCGCCCGTCACCTCGATGTCATGTTCAAGGCGCGCGGAGGTGAAGGTCAGGACGTCGCTGCGCGCCAGCCAGGCGCCTTGATCCGCCGGCCCGCGCATATAGGCGGGATGCATGAGGATCGGTCCGCCGCGCGTCGGCGCAGGGTCAGCTGGATCATAGGCGTAGGAACGCGCGCCCTCATCGGTCGCAGGGGTCGGCGTCAAGGCGCCATCCACAGCGAGAAAATACTGCGTAGGCTCTGCCTCGCGCGGCGGCCAATGGGCTTCCTCGCGCCACCGGTTTTCTCCTTGGACGAAGATTTTCACGCGTGGCGAATCGAACGTCTTTTCATTTCCGGGGCTCAGCATTGCATCAAACCAGCGCAGCTGTAGCGCGGTCAGGTCCTCCTTCATGTCGAGACAGGCGCCGTTTGCGCGCAATCCGAAATCGGCTTCGCCGACGACGTTTAGAAACATGCCATGCGCCCAAGGACCGATGATGAGCCGCGTGTGGGCGCGCGCGCGTTCGCCGGCGCTCTCCATGATTTTGGCGTAGGTCTCCATATCGCCTTCAAGCAGCGCATCGCGCCAGCCGGCGATGATGAGCGCGGGCGCGTTGATCCGCCCACAGCGTTCGGTCAGCAGGATCGAGCGGCTTTCGCCATTCGGCATGCGCCAGCGACGGATCTCGTCGAAGAAATCCGGCACATGCATCCGTGCGCCGATCTTCGAGAGCGGAGCGGTCGCGGCCAGCGCATCGAATGCGTCAATCTGGTCAGCCAGTTCGCCGAGCGCGTCCGGCAGGTTCTCGGGGGGGCAGGAGCGCAAAAGCGCGCCCGGCCCGATCGCCGCAATGCTCCAGTTCAACAACAAGCCGAGATTGAGAGCGCCGCCGCGCCGGAAATGGTTGGCCCAGAAATCATGCGCCGCGGTGACGGGCGCGAGCGCGCCGATGAGCTCAGGCGCGCCTGCGGCCATGAGCCAGGCTGTTGCGCCCATATAGGAGGCGCCGTACGCGCCGATGCGGCCGTCGCACCATCCCTGTTCGGCGACCCATTCGACGGTGTCGACGCCGTCGTCATATTCGTTGCGATACGGATAAAATGGACCGCCTCCCGATGAAAACCGCCCGCGCACGTCCTGAATCACGACCGCGTAGCCATGCGCCGCCGCGCGCAGCGGATCGAGCGTCAAAGCGCTCAACGTCAGATTCATCTTATTATAGGG
>JAUIEH010000425.1 GCA_030428405.1 Alphaproteobacteria bacterium | reverse complement strand
TGACCAGCGGACGCCGCATGCGCGCGCTTGAAGAATATGAAGCCGAGGCGGGTGACAATCCGACGGTTGAAGGCGCGCTGCACGCGTTCCTGGACACCGATCTCGACCTCTATTTCGAGGGCGGCGAACCGTGGATGAACTATGCCGCCTTTTGCGCGCGGGTGAGCAATACGCCCGAAGGCGCAGAGCTCATGGACGAGCATTTCGATCCGGTGGTTCTAAAGCTGGTGAGCATCCTGAAAAAGGCGCTGCCGGATTACGACGACGCGGACATTTTCTGGGGCTACCACTTCGTGACCGGCGCGCTGATGAATACGCTGGCGCGCACGGGGCGCATCGATCGGCTCTCGAGCGGCATCTGCCGTTCCGATGACTTCCCGGCCGTCAAGAAGCGGATTGCGCGCTTCATGGCCGCGGGCTTCATGGCGTTGAAAGACTAGCAATCATCCGATGCGTGCGGCGGTCAGCAGCTCGTCGCGCCGCTGCGCTTCATCGGCATTCGGGCGCGGCGTCAGGCAATGCAGGCGAGGCCAGGCTATGGTTCCAGTTCCAGGCGATATCGCCTGAAGCTCTTCGTCTACAGACAACCTCCTCCAGCAAGTCGTACATGCCCGGGTACAGACCGGCGGATGCCTGCGGGGCGTCGTCGAACGACATGAACGCGCCGTCGTCGTCATAGCGCGGCCAGTCGGGCGCGTTCTCGGCGACCGGAACGCCGTTGCGGGCGAAGCTCGTCCAGTAGTCGATCATGGCTTCAGACAGGGCCTGCTCGCGCGGCGTGTCGGGAATCTCGGGCCAGTTGGGCGGCGTCCGGTCCAAGGCGCCGAAGAGAAACGGCAGCTCGCTGGCGTGAAAGGCGTTCAGCCCGGCCGCGTCGGCTGCAGGGTATCCGTGGTCGAACAGATATAGATAGGCCGCCTGACCAAGTTCCCTCTGATGACGAACGAGACGTTCGGCGGTCCAGCCGTAAAGGCCGTCTCGCACGGCGGCGAATATGCTCTCCTGCATGTCGTCGGCCGGGTAGAGGCGCAAGAACTCCGGTGCGAGCTCGCCGTACTGCTCACGAATGATCCGCTCATATTCCTCAGCGGACTCCACCGGCGGGGGCGCAAGATAGCGGAGCGATCGAATTTCGCCGCTGTTGAAGCCGGCGAGCAGGGGCGCCGGCGCTTGCTCGCCACGATCAAAAATGTCGACGAGCTGACGCGGCACGAAATGGCCATCGACATTGAGGAAGGAAACAAACCGCGCTGCGGCGGCGCCGGCGGTCAATGCGTTGGCGTCCATCGCGCGCAAGTCGGCGATGCTGCCGGCGTCGAGCTGCTCGGCCAGGGCTGCGCCGCTCTGTTCGGCGCTGATTGCGCCATGCCGAGCCGCATCGAGTTCCGGCGCTGAAACCATATAGGCGCTTTGCGCGATCGCGCGCGCAAACAACCCGCGCGCCTGAGGCGCCGCCATGAGATACATGACGCTTAGTCCGCCCGCGGATTCGCCGGCGATCGTGACATTGGACGGGTCGCCGCCAAACGCGGCGATATTCTGATTGATCCAACGTAGCGCTTCGATCTGGTCGAGCAGCCCGTAATTGCCCGAGACGCCCTGAGCCGATTCCGCGCTGATTTCGGGATGCGCCAGATATCCCAGGACCCCGAGCCGGTAGTTGATGGACACCACGACCACGCCTTCTTCGGCGAGGCGCGCGCCGTCATACATATCTTCCGCTCCCGAACCATTCCACAACGCGCCGCCGTGAATCCAAACGAAGACTGGGGCGTTGCGCGCATCCGTCGGTGTCCAGACATTGAGCGTCAAACAATCCTCGCTGGTCGCGGAAAGCTCGCGCATATAGATGCTGGCGGGGTTCGGCTCGGGCTGAATGCATGACGGCCCGAATTGCGTTGCATCTCGAATGTCGGCCCATGGCGCGACCGGCTGCGGCGGCGTCCAGCGCGCCGCACCTATGGGAGGTTGGGCGTACGGAATGCCCCTGAACGAGGCGACATCGCGTTCGACCAGTCCTGCGACCGAGCCGACCGGCGCTTCAATGACGAGTGCATCATGCGTGCGAGGGGTGTGCGCGCTCGTCTGAGCGAGGCTCGCACAAGCGCTCGCCGTCAGGGCGATGGCCGCTATCGCCGCAGCGCCTGACTTTCGACGGGGTTGCTCGACCATGGTGCTCTTCCTCTGTGCTGGTCTCGCCGCCGAAATGTCCGCGTGTCAAACGGGCGATGACTCATAGAGGCGAGGGTGGCGGTCGTTTAGCGGAAAACGCGCGGCCAGAGGATGTTTCTGCATCCGCTGGCCGCGCTCCGCTCTGCGCCGTCGTGCCGGCCTGATCAACATGACGCGCTGGGCCCATGCCTCAGGCCGCCAGTCGCGGCTCTCGTCTTTGGCCTATTGGTACAAGTTCCGGCCGACGCGAACGCCGACTGTGCGCGGCCGCAGCCTTGCGTAGCGTCCGTCCACGAACGCTTCGGGGTGCACATAGGTGATCGAGTCGTCGTCGGCGACGTTTTCGACATAGGCCTGAACCATCCAGTCCCCGAACGTCGCACCGAGGGACAGGTCGATATTCGTGTAGCTGTCGGTGTAGTCGAAGAGCGGGTTCGGCACGCCCGGGCTGCCCGGCGTGTTCGGGAACAGGCCGGGGAACGAGCCGACATGGTTCAGCCGTGCGCTGACATAGCCGTCGCCAGATCCGATGGGGAAATTATAGCGCGCCGACAGCGTGCCGGAGAATTCGGGCGCGGCGAGCCGGGCGCCGACGACGGCCCCTGAAATCGCGGCTTCCGCGGCGGTCAGCTCCGTAACCTCGGCGTGGATATAGGCGCCGCTCAGCCCGA
>JAUIEH010000424.1 GCA_030428405.1 Alphaproteobacteria bacterium | reverse complement strand
GGCCCAGGCGATCAGAGGCGGCTTGGAGAAATAGCCCCAATCGAGATGGCGCGACCACGACCAGTATTGGGCCTCGTCGCCATGCAGATTGAGCGGCGAGACCATCAGTCCGATGATGCGCGCCAGCGTCAGCGCGCCGGCCAGAATCGCAAACGTGAGCAGGGGTCTGCGAGCGAGCAAGTAGGGCTCCGTAAGCCGTGCGCGGAACAATTCGTCGCTTCGGCCTAACATGCGCAGGCGCCATACGCCATTGTCTCGTGGGAGCGCAGGCGCGCATCCACGAATCTCATATGCGGGCCAAGGGAAAAAACCGGTTGCGCTGAGAATCGATTTCTGAAATATCGCGCCCCTCACATGCAGGTTTCGATGGTCGAAACCGCCATGCTTAGGGAGTCGCCAATGGCGGACGCAGCCCTGAGCCGCACGGATATTGACGACGAGGCGGAACTCGAACAGGAGTTCGCCGCGTCGGATACGGTGTCTGGCGCGGCGTTAATCTCTCAAGATAATGACCGTTTGGATTTTTTCGTCACCCGCGAAGGCGTGACATTCGCCGGTCATCACCTGATCGTCGATCTGTGGGACGCCGAAGGCCTCGATGATCCCCGTGCGATCGAGACGGCTCTGGTGAAGGCGGCCCGGCGCGCCGGCGCGACGGTCCTGTCAGCCGATTTCCATCACTTCCAGCCCAATGGCGGCGTTTCCGGCGTCGTCGTGCTGGCCGAAAGTCACATCTCCATCCACACTTGGCCTGAGCGCAATTTCGCGGCCGTCGACGTTTTCATGTGCGGCGACTGCGTGCCGGAGGAGACGATTCCGGTGCTCCAGGAGGCGTTCAATCCGAGCCGCATCGGCGCGCAGAATATTCGCCGCGGCATCGTTGATTGATTGAATTCGCGCGCGCGGACGAGCCGGAGAGACAGGCTGCTTCCGCGTGCGCGACGTCATTTCTCCGTGCGCGTCCTAAGCTGTCGCGCCGTTCGACCTGATGGAGCTCGCCGATGTCGGAAGTTCTGACCCAGTCCAACCGCAAGGCGGCGCTGCTCGCCCATCCCGTCGAACATGTCGACATCGCCTCCTTCGATGCGCGGCCGATCATGGCCTCGATGGACAAGATGTCGTTTACGGCGCGAGACGCCGCACGCGCGCTTGAAATCTATGAAGCGATGCTGGCGGACAAAGACTGTTCCGTCATCCTGACGCTTGCCGGGTCGACCTCGGCGGGCGGGTGCATGCATGTCTGGCGCGACCTCGTCGCCAACAACATGGTCGACGCCATCGTTGCGACGGGCGCTTCGGTCGTGGACATGGATTTCCTGGAGGCGCTCGGCTTTCGCCACTACCAGGCGCGCGAAATCCCCGACGACCGCGAGCTGCGCGCGCTGCGGATCGACCGCATCTACGACACCTATATCGACGAAGACGAGCTGCAGGTCTGCGACGCCACGATCTACGAGATCGCCGAGCGGCTGGAGGCGCGTCCTTACTCCTCGCGCGAATTCATCGCGGAAATGGGCAAATGGCTTGCAGAGGGCAACGCCAAGAAGCCCGGCTCGCTGATCGAGGAAGCCTACAAGGCGGGCGTGCCGATCTTCTCGCCGGCGTTTACGGATTCCTCGGCGGGCTTCGGTCTGGTCAAGCATCAGGTCGAACGTCTCAAGGCGGGCGAGCCTTATATGACGATCGACTCCATCGCGGACTTCCGTGAGCTGACGGACATCAAGATCGCCGCCGGCCGCACGGGTCTGTTCATGATCGGCGGCGGCGCGCCGAAAAACTTCGCGCAGGACACGGTGGTGTGCGCGGAGATTTTGGGCGTCGACGCCGAGATGCACGCATACGCCGTGCAGATCACGGTCGCGGATGTGCGCGACGGGGCGTGTTCGTCCTCAACGCTTCAGGAGGCCTGTTCCTGGGGCAAGGTCGACGTCGCGCTCGAGCAGATGGTCTATGCCGAAGCAGGATCCGTCATCCCGCTGATCATGTCGGCGGCTTACCATGGCGACAGCTGGAAAGGCCGCGCTGCGCGCCGTCACGCCGACATGTTCAGCTGAGGCGGAAAAACGCGCGCGCTCAGCAATCCGCGCGCCGGTCGAGACAGCCTTCGCCGTCATGGACATTCGTTTCGGCGTCGCTGTCCGTCGTGGTTTCCTCGTCGCTCTCTTCATCGTCAGAGGCGGGCTCGGTGTTGTGAGACGTCACGTTCGTATGCCGGACCACTCCGCCGCCCTCGACAAAGATCTGCGGCGCGCCCATCGGCGTGCGGCCGACGCGTCCGCCGCCGCCGCCGCGTCGGCCGGGCGTGATGTCGGGATAGGGGACCGGCGAGCCTCCATCGGAGGCGTAACCGGAGAGGTCTTCGCACTGGCCTGTTTCGGGGTTGAAGGCGAAGCCCTCAGCACATTGCGCGCGCCGCGTGACGCCGCGCGCGTCATCGCGCACCGCGCGGTCGCTTCCGGCGCGCTGGGCATGTGCGGCCACGGCCGTGATCGCCGCAGCACTGAAGGCGATAGCGACGAGCGCTGCAGGTTTCACGAGGGCTCCGCGCTGCTTTGATCCTCTCATGGCGAACTCCCCGCATAAGCTGCAATCGCCTGGATTGCATTGTCGAAGGCTTTGCTAGCCGCCTAGTGTGGCGCAAGTTTGATCCGCGCGCGCAGCCCCCGGAGCGCTTGATGCGCAAGCGCGGGCGCGCTCTAACGGGTAGGCGGCGGCCGCGCTGAGCAGGGGACGGCGACATGAGTGAAAATGGCGAGCGTCAGACAAACCCGCCGGTCTCGGACCGCGAGGCCCGCGCCAAAGCGTATTGGCGCGCCAATATCCGGCTGATGGCCATCCTTCTTTCGATCTGGGC
>JAUIEH010000423.1 GCA_030428405.1 Alphaproteobacteria bacterium | reverse complement strand
CGTCCTTTCGGAGTTCCGCCGTCAGGCGCTCCACGCCGCCATATTGGGCTTCGACCACCCGCTGACGGGCGAAGCCCTGCGCTTCGAGACAGAACCGCCCAAGGACATGCAGCGTCTGATCAAGTTTTTGGAATTGCTGTGAGCGGACCGAATGCGCCGCGGCGGCAAGTTGCAGCGCACATGCTCGTTCTTTGGTCGAACTAGCCTTCGCTGTCGCCTTCATCTGAGTCCGAACTTTCGTCCTCGCCGTCCTCCCCGCGCGCGTCCGTGCGGGCGCGCAAGGGCGACGGCGCGCCCTGATAGAAGGCGGGCGTTTGCGCGTTGATGTCGCGCAGCGCGGCCTCGCGCCAGGTGACGATGCGATTGACGCAGACCGCGCGCGCCGCAACGCCGTCGGCCTCAGCGCACTGATCTTCGATCCAGCACTCCAGCGCTTCATCGGAGGCGAGCGGCAGTGCGGCGCAAGGATGCAACTCCGCCGCCTCGGCTTCGTCCTCATCGGCTGCAGACGCGCCGGACCAAGCGCATGTCAGGAGCGCAGCGGCGCAGACGGCCCGAAGCGCCGCTGCTCGAGAAGTCGCAAACATCATGCGCGCCGTCTTAGCCGACGACGCGCATGTCTGGGCGGGACTGTCCCGAGATACCGCGCCTAGAGTTCGGAAGCGCGGACCGAACGGGTGTCGCATTGCTCGGGATCACCCGAGTCATAACCGCGCCGGAACCAGCGCATGCGCTGCGCCGCGGAACCATGCGTGAAGGTGTGCGGGGTCACCCGCCGGCCCGCCTGACGCTGCAGCGTGTCGTCGCCGACCGCGTTGGCCGCCTGGATCGCTTCGTCGAAATCGCCCGGCTCAAGCTCCACGCCCGACAGGCCCTCCGCACGGCCCGCCCAGATGCCGGCATAGCAATCCGCCATCAGCTCGATGCGGACCTGAATGGCGTTGCGCTCAGCCTCGCCGCCTGCGGCCGCCTGAGCCTGACGCGACCAGGTGAGATGGCCCTGCAGGTTCTGAACATGGTGGCCGACTTCATGCGCGATGACATAAGCCTGCGCGAAGTCGCCGGGCGCATTGAGCTGGCGCTCCATTTGTTCGTAGAAGGAGAAATCAATATAGAGACGGTCATCACCCGGACAATAAAACGGCCCCGCCGCCGCCGAGCCGAGCCCGCAAGCGGTGTTGGTCGAGCCGATATAAGTGACGAGCGTCGGATGATCGTAAGATCCGCCCTGGCGGCGATAGATTTCGCCCCAGACATCTTCGGTCGAGCCGAGAATGGCGGCCGTGCGGTCGAGATAGGCTTCTTGTTCTTCTTCCGACAATGGCGAGGTCGCCGTCGTTCCGCCGCCGCCGCCAAGCAGCGCGGACAGGATCGACATGGTCTGGCTCGGGAAGACCGCGAACGCGATCACGCCGATGATGATCAACGGCACGATGAAGCGCCGGCCCGCGCGCGAGAACAATAAGCGCATCAAGATCGCCGCGCCGCCGCCCATCGCGGCCGTGCGGCCTGCGCCGCGCTGTTCGATGTTCGAGCTTCGCCGCTGTCCGCCAATCCGCATTCACGCCTCCAGGATGCGACCGCGCGCACACACGGCGCGCGGTCTTTCTTTCATTCCTGATAGCGCGTGCAGGATTTAGCGACAATCGCGCATGCGCGCCTAAGCGCCCTCGCCGAACATCAACAATACGCCTTCCATCGCCGCATCGCCGTCATTCCAGAACTCATGCGCAACGCCCGGCGGGATGAACACGGCCAGGCCTTCGCTCAAGGTCAGCTCGCCGCCAGCGATGCGCGCAGAGCCGGAACCGCGCGTGACGATGAACAGCGAGGGAAACTCATTGACCTGATCGGCGGGGTCTTCGTTGGCGTGCTGGCCCGGCTCGACGGAGAACCAAGCGCTGCGAAAGCCTGACTGGTAGTAGAACACAGCCGCGTTGGCGCCATGCACCTCGCGCGTCATCTCCGGCCCGAAAGGAATGATTTCCGGCGTTCCGCGCGTCCAGAAATGGAAGGCGACGGAGAGCAGATCCTCGAGAAAGCCTTCTCCCGGCTCAAAGCCCTCCATCACTTCGGCGTCCATCGGCGAGACATCGCTCGCGCGCGCCTTGCCCATCGCCGTCAGCGCATGCATCTCGCGCGCATCAACGCGCTCGAGCGTTTCGCGGTCGAGCGTGAAATAATAAGTCGGCGCTTCAGGCGCGCCCGCGCTGAGCTCTACTTCGCCCGGCGCAGCGCCTGTCGTCACGGTCCACCACGCGCCGTCGACCTCAATGCCGAAGATCTGTTCGTCGAGACGCGAGACGTCGTCTGCGTAATCCGCCGCAAAGCGCTCAAGGATGGTCTCAACGGGCTCGGCCTCCTGCGCGGCGGCGCTTACGCCCAGCGCCGCGGCGCTCAAGAGCGATGCGCCGAGCAAAGCGACCGCACGCAGCGTCCATCTCCCCGCTGGCGCCGTAATGAATTCGCGATACGCAACTCCGCCAGAACGCTTATCGTTCCACATGTTTCGCTCCTAACTAACCAGTTGGTTAAATTTTGAACGACGACAGGCCGCCCATGCAAGCAGGATGATCGCGCCGCCTCATTCGGATGCGAGACCGCGCGCAAAAAGTGTCTTCAAATGCGCGACGAACGCGGTGCGCTGCGGGGTTGAGACCTTCCACTCCTCCTTATCCTGCATGGAGTGGCGGAAGGGTGCGGTGAGGTCGAAAAACATCAACGCGCCCACCAGAGAAAGATGCGTCATGTGCGGGTCGGCCGGCCGAAAAGCGCCGTCGACCGCGCCCGCTTCGAGAATGCGCGTGGTCTGCGCCAGCAGCTCTGCGAGCTTCTTTGCCGGGCGCATGGCGGTCTGGG
>JAUIEH010000422.1 GCA_030428405.1 Alphaproteobacteria bacterium | reverse complement strand
GGCGTGGCGCATGCGGTCGCCGTCAACACGGCGCCGGCGACGATCATCGTTTTGAGCAGCATCTGTCTTATCTCCCGGTTGCGGGCGCCATGTTCGTCAGCACGTCGCGCGCGTCATATGCATTGGCCAGATTGGACGGACGCGGACCGCGGCGCATGACGATTTCCAGCGAGGCTTGCGCGTAGGACGAAGACGCTGCGCCGCCGAGCGGAAAGGACAGGCCCACGCCGACCCCGCCGAAACTGGCGCCGCCGCCCGATCCGCCGCCGGCGCCCACGCCGACGCGGGGACCGCCCGAACCTGAACGCGCGTCGAGATTGCTGGAGACGACGTGGAACCAGTCATAGCCGCGCTCGAGCGTGTATTCGGCGGACCGGCGCAATGCGTATTGGCGCGCCAGCTCCGCGCTGGTCGCGGAATTGCCGGCATAGCGCACGATCGCCCGGTCGCTTTCGATGGGTTGCTCGGAATAGCCGTACCCGCCCGCCGTCGTCGCAGGCCCGTAAACGCTCGGCGTAGCGCAAGCCGCTGCGCCCAAAGCCGCAAGCGCTGCTGCGAGTGCGTAAATCCTAGTCATGACGCGCATCCTCGCTTCTGATTTGTCATTGCGCTTGTGAAACTAGTCCGACCGCGCGCGACCGGCCACTGCTGCTCTGACATCAACGCATTCGCGAGCGCCCAGGTTGCACGCGCGCCATTGCGGAATCGAAACGGCAGGCGCCGCATTTTGTTGACAGATCGCGAGCGCGCCCACTACGCCGGCTAGGAGGACGCGCGTCGGGGGACGGCGAAGCGCCGGCTCGTCGAAGAAGCTCGCCGCTTTGATGCGGCGCAGACATAAGAGGACGCAGATGCGTTTCGCACCTTACGCGCCCGCCGCGGCGCTCGCGTTTATCGGCCTGGCGGCAAGCCCCGCGCTGGCCCAGGACAGCTCGCTCGACACGCTCGAACAGGTCTGCATCGATGACGGCTCCACGCCGGAGACCTGCGATTGCCTGCGCGGTTTCGTGTCCGAAAACTTCACGCAGCGCGAAATCGACGGCGCCGCCATGATCATGGGCAATCCGGAGCTTGAGGACGACGTGCCGGCGGCGTTCGGAACGCTGATTGCGGCGGGCTATCAGCCTGACGAGATGATCAGCGTCTATAACCGCATCGTCGAATTGGAATCAGAGGCGCGCTCGACCTGCGTTGATCCGGGGGCTGCGCCGCAGCCGACCATTGCAGCAGCCGACGCCGAGGCCGCCGCCGCCGCCGCCGCCGCCGAGGGCGATCCCGCAGCCTCAGCCGACGATTAAGCGCTTCACGCGCGGTTCAGTGCAGCTTCAGCTCGGTTTCGACCGAGCGCCACTTATTGGGCGACAGCTTCATGGCGTGGGCGACGCGCACGGAGTGGATGACCGCTTCGATGTCGCTGCGCCAGAAGTCCAGGAATCTGCAAATGCGCGGGAATTTCGGCGCCTCATCCATGGTCTGCCAGATGAAGCTCTGCAGCACGCTGGGATGGTCGGGCATGAAATAGACGACTTCGGCCGTGGTCAGGCTGACGCCGTCCAAACGCTGTCTGAGTTCGTTGTCGAAACGCATTGTCGCTCCTTCACGAAAAAATTTTTCCGCGATTGGTTGCGACATTCAAGCGAAAAGGGCATGAATTATCACTGAACGCTGATTGTTAGCACTTTCATTGCTCTGCTGCTAACTGAGCAGCTCAATTTCACTCAGACAAGTCGATCGCCATGACATGGGTAGGCCCGCGCGCGCCATCGGGCTCGCCTTCCTCCGGGAAAAGCGGCCACTGGCTGTTGGCGATGAAGACAAACCGGTCCTCGACCACCTGGCCGAGCGTGGGGTCGAAAAAAGCTGGCAGGCTCGCGGCCAGGACCTCGACGCCGCTGACCGCCGCGCCGTCGTCCGACAGCGTCACACGCACCACGCGATAGGGCGAGAACCCGTTCTGCACCGCGATGAGCGCCCCCTCATGGGCGACCAATCCATCGACGCCGATCAGCGAAACGTCCGTCGGCTGACGCATGACGGCGTAAGCGCCGTCCGCGCGCGACACGCGCAATAAGCCATAGCCGTAATCCGCGACATAGAGCGTCTCGCCCATGACCGCGCAGCCCTGCAGCGAACGCGCGCGCGTAAGCTCCGCGAAGAGTTCCAGCGGCCCCTCCGGTCCGGGCGTGCGGTAAATCCGGGGCGCGTTCGTGTCCGCCACATAGAGCGCACCGTCCGTAGCCAGACATAAATCGGCGAGCCGTCCTGCGCCTAACGGCGGCTCCAGCCTCGCTGCGACCTCGCCCGTCTCCAGATCAAACGCGATGAGCGCGGGCGCTGGTTCTTCGCCTTCCGGCATCGGCGCTTGAGCCGCCGCGCCGGTTGCGACCCAGAGGAGACCGCGCTCAGCGTCCATGACGAGACCGGCGGCGGCCTGCAGCCCGTCCTCTGCATCGGCGAAGATGATCGGCGCGCCGTCTTCGATCATTTCCAAGATCCGCCGGCCGGCGATGGCGGAGACGAACAGACGACCGTCCGGCGACACCGCGACGCCCTCGATCAAAAGATTCGGGTCCTCGATGACGGCGAGGGTTCCCGCCGTCCCGACGGGTGTGGCGTTCGCTTCGATCCGCGTCATGGCGGCGGCGATCTGCGGCTCGCTGCTGGCTGCTCCGAAGCGTCGGTGCAGCGCCTCGGCCGGAAAGGATGCGCCCAAATCGGCGACGGCCTCGAGCATAAGCGCTGCTTCGGTGAAGGCGTCCTGTTCGGCGTGGAGGGCTGCGATTTCGACCATCAG
This sequence comes from Alphaproteobacteria bacterium, assembly GCA_030428405.1. Classification (GTDB taxonomy): domain Bacteria; phylum Pseudomonadota; class Alphaproteobacteria; order Caulobacterales; family Maricaulaceae; genus JAUIEH01. The sequence goes on along the minus strand of JAUIEH010000422.1, from coordinate 68 downwards.
CTGATGGTGGCCGGGCTGCAATGCGAGGTCGGCGGAATAAGCGCGGCGCGCAGCTTCTATGTCGCCGG
>JAUIEH010000421.1 GCA_030428405.1 Alphaproteobacteria bacterium | reverse complement strand
TTCGCATGAGCGGGGTCCAGCTCATCGAGGTCGATGACGGCGAGGCTGGCGCGCGTCTGGACCGTTGGTTCAAGCGCCGCTTTCCCCATATCGGCCGTGGTCAGCTCGAAAAGCTGCTGCGCACGGGACAAATCCGCGTCGACGGCGGGCGCGTGAAAAGCGCGACCCGGCTTGAGGCGGGCCAGCAGGTGCGCGTGCCGCCGCTGCCGGACGCCGATGCCCCGCCGCAGCCGCGCGCGCCGTTTTCCGACGCCGACAAAGCCTTCATGCGCAGTCTCGTCATCCATGAAGACGAGGACGTCCTCGCGCTGAACAAGCCGGCGGGTCTGGCCGTTCAGGGCGGCTCCAAGACGACGCGCCATCTCGATGCGCTGATCGGCGCGTTGGCGCGTTCGAATGAGGAGCCCGCGCGGCTCGCCCATCGTCTCGACCGCGACACCTCCGGCGTCATCGTGTTCGGCAAGAGCCCGGCCGCAGCCGGCAAGCTCGCGCGCGCTTTCGCCGATCACTCCGCCGCCAAGACCTATTGGGCCATCACCATCGGTGCGCCCAATCCGCGGCTCGGTCTGATCAAGGGCTTCATCCGCAAGGCCGCGCGCGCGGGCGGGGACAGGGAGGCGATGACGCGCGCCGCGCATGGCGATGAGGGCGCGGTTTATGCGCGCACGCGCTATGCGGTGATGGCCAACGCGGGCCAGCGCGCCGCCTGGGTGGCGCTCAGACCGGAGACAGGCCGCACGCATCAATTGCGCTTCCACATGGCGGAACTGGGCTGCGCCATTCTCGGCGACCGCAAATATACTTGCCACCGGCCCGCGCCGGAGGGCGCGCCCAAGGGACTGATGTTGCATGCGTGCTCGCTTGAACTGGCCCATCCGCGCGGCGGCGCGCTGCATCTGGAAGCCGCTCTGCCTGCGCATATGAGCAAGGCGTTCGAGCTGTTCGGCTTTGAACAGGGCGATTACGTCGATCCATTCGACGAGACATGACGCCGCGCAGAAGCTTCGCGGCCTTGCGCGCGCCGCCTGGCCTCGATTTTATCGAGCGATGCCGATGACCCCTGAACAGCGCCTGCAACAGCTTCAGCACGCTTATGCGCTCTTGCAGAACGGCCGCGCCGACGAGGCCGCGCAAATGTGCGACGCCGTGCGCCAGGATGCGCCGTCCGATCCCGACCCGTGGCGGCTCATGGGGCTGATCGAAAAGGCGCGGCGGCGCTTTGCGGATGCTGAAGCGAGCTTTCGCGAAGCCGATCGTCTGCAGCCGAACAATCACGAGACGCTGAACAGTCTCGGCGGCGTTCTCACCCAGCAAAAGCGCTATGACGAAGCGGCGCCGCTGCTTCAAAAGGCGCTGGAAATCGCGCCGAACTATCACCACGCCGCGCTTAATCTGACCTCGGCTTATGTCGAGGCCGGCCGCAATGACGAGGCCATCGCGCTGGTCGATGAATGGGCGCCGAAGCTCACCTCCGCCGTGCTCGCGCAGTTCGAGACGCTGCGCGCTCAGGCGCTGAAACAGGCGGGTCGCGGCGAAGAGGCGGAACAGGCGTTTCGCGCCGCCATCGCCAAGCGTCCCGAATATGGGCGCGCGCGCTTCGGCCTCGCAGGCGTGTTCGTGGACCAGGAGCGCTATGACGACGCGCTCGCCGAACTCGACGCCGCCCAGCCCGCGCAAGGCGATTTTGCGCGCTGGCAGACCTTGCGCAAAAACGCGCTGGTCGGCGCTGGCCGCTTAGACGACGCGCTCGAAGCCATTCAATCGGCTGTCGAGGCGGACCCGAACGATTCCATCGCGCTGCAGGACGCCGCGCAGCTCTTCTATATGGCCGGGCGTCCCGACGATGCGGTCGCCGTCTTTGAGCGTGCGCTTCATCAGACCAATGACGATGGCGCCATTCTCTTGCGCTATATCGACACTTTGCGCCAGATGGAGCGCCTCGACGAGGCCGTCGAAGCGCTGGAGCGGCGTGAAAAGCGCTATGGCCGCGACGTTGCGGCGTCCGCATTCGCCGCGCAGGTCTATGTCGAGCGCCGCGATGCCGAGCGGGCTTTGGACTATGCGCAGGAATATGCGCGCTCGACGCCCGCGCGCCCCGATCTGCATGTCACGCTTGGTCAGGCTTATCTGATGTCGGAGCGTCCGGCCGAAGCCATTCGCACGGCGGAATCCGCGCTCGGCGTCGATCCAGACAGCCAGGTCTGGCTGGGCATGTTCGCCACAGGCCTGCGTCAGGCGAACGATCCTTATTATCACGAACTCTACGACTTCGACGCCTTCGTGAAGCCGTTCGAACTGGAACCGCCCAGCGGTTATTCGACTGCGGAGGATTTTATCTCCGCCTTTCGCGAAAATCTTTATCGCCGGCATATGTTCAAGGCGCGGCCTTTGCACCAGACCTTGCGCACGGGCAGTCAGGCGACGCTGGAGACGCTCAACGTCAAGGACCCCGTGCTGGCGTCATATTATGAAGCGCTGGACAAGCCGATCCGGGCTTATATCGATGCTTTGCCGGACAATCCGTTTCATCCGCTGTGCCGGCGTAAGAGCGCGGGCTATCGCATCGTCGGCGCCTGGACGGCGCGCCTGTTCGATGAGGGCTATCACACCGACCATGTCCACAATATGGGCTGGCTGAGTTCGGCCTTTTATATCGACGTGCCTGAAGAGGTTTCGCACTCCGCCGATCATCAGGGCTGGATCAAATTCGGCCAGCCGCCATTCAGCGCTCCGGGGGCGGATGAACCGGAGAAATGGGTCGAGCCGAAATCCGGATGGCTCGTATTGTTTCCGTCCTATATGTGGCACGGCACAGCGCCATTTCATGCGCCCACAAATCGCATGACGGCGCCGTTCGATGTGGC
>JAUIEH010000420.1 GCA_030428405.1 Alphaproteobacteria bacterium | reverse complement strand
CCTTGCGCGCCTTTGCGCGCCGGACCGGCATTCCCGCCGTTGCGACCCTGAAAGGCCTCGGCGCGCTGCCGACGACGGAGCCGAGCTTTATCGGCATGCTCGGAATGCACGGTCTGCGTGCGGCCAATCTCGCCGTCCAGGAGTGCGATCTCCTGATCAATATCGGCGCGCGCTTCGACGACCGGGCCACCGGCAACCTCGCACATTTCGCGCCCAAGGCGCGCGTCATTCACATGGATGTCGACCAGGCGGAGTTCTCCAAGCTGCGCCGCGCCGACGTCGCGCTGTCGGGCGGGCTGACGTCCAATCTCTATGCGCTTGATCCGGGACCGCTCAATATTGGTCCGTGGCGGGAGCACGCCGCCGCGATGAAGGCCGAGCATGCCTGGCGCTACGACGCGCCCGGCGATGGCGTTTATGCGCCCAAGCTGCTCAAGGATCTCTCCGAGCGCGCGTCCGAAAACACGGTCATCGCCTGCGATGTCGGCCAGCATCAGATGTGGGTCGCGCAGCATTGCCGCTTTCTCGAGCCGGAAAACCACCTTTCCTCGGGCGGTCTCGGAACGATGGGCTTCGGCCTGCCCGCCGCCATCGGCGCCAAGATTTCGCGCCCCGACGCCACCGTCATCTGCGTGACCGGCGACGGCTCGATCATGATGAACATCCAGGAGATGGCGACGCTGCACCGCTATGGCGTGCCGGTCAAAATCGTGCTTCTGGACAACGCCATGCTCGGCATGGTCCGTCAGTGGCAGGATTTGTTCTTCGGCGGCAATCGCTCCGAGGTCGACCTTTGGGACAATCCGGACTTCGTCGAACTCGCCAAGGCCTTTCGGCTTGAAGCCTTCCGCATCGAAAAGCGCGACGAGGTCGACGCCGGCATTGAGCGCCTGCTCGCCGCCGAGGGTCCGGTGCTGATGCATGTGAAGATCGATCCCGCCGAAAATGTCTGGCCGCTCGTGCCCCCCGGCGCATCGAATGCAGACATGTTGGAGAATGAGTTGTGAGTGCGCATACGGGCACGGTCCCGATTCTCGCGCCGGGCGAGCGTGATCACGCGCCGATCCGGCTCGAACTGGAAATGACGGGTGCGGAAGGCTGCGCCGTGCGCGCCTTCGGCGTCATCGTCCGGCGCGGCTGGTATCTTGTGGCGGCGAGACTGCATCCCGGCCTTCCGGGCGATAAGCGCCGCATGACGGTTGAAGTTCTGCGCCGCGATGAAAGCCGCAGCCTGGAGACGCTGAAACGCCAGCTAGAGCGTCTTTACGACATGGAAGCCGTATCTGTTTACGATCCGGCCGATGACGCACAAATTGCGCAAAGTGAGAGCGCCTGACATGAGCACGAGCCCAACCAATCCGACCGACCACGTAGCAATTTTCGATACGACATTGCGAGACGGCGAACAGGCGCCCGGTTTCTCGCTCACGCCGGGTCAGAAGCTGCGCATGGCGCGCGCGCTCAGCGATCTTGGCGTGGACGTTATCGAGGCCGGCTACGCCGCCGCCAGCCCGGGCGATTTCGAAGCCGTGAACACGGTCGCGACTGAGATTGAGGGCTCGACTGTGTGCTCGCTCGCGCGCTGCGTCGAAGGTGATGCGATGGAGGCCGTGCGCGCGCTCAAGCCCGCCAAGCGCTCGCGCCTGCATCTGTTCATCGCCACCAGCCCCATTCACCGCGAACACAAGCTCGGCATGGACCGCGAACAGGTCATCGACGCCGCCGTCGCTGCGATTTCATCCGTCGCCGGCAAAGTTGATGAAATCGAGTTCTCGCCGGAGGACGCCATTCGCACCGAGCGCGATTACCTCATCGAGGTCGTCGGGCGCGCGATTGAGGCGGGCGCGCGCGTCATCAATGTTCCCGATACGGTCGGCTATACGACGCCGGATGAAATCCGCACGCTGTTTGCGGCGCTGCGCGAAGCCTTTCCCGATCCCGAAGTGACGTTCTCGGCGCATTGCCATGACGATCTCGGAATGGCCACCGCCAACAGCCTGGCTGCGATCGAAGGCGGCGCGCGCCAGGTCGAGTGCACGATCAACGGCATTGGCGAGCGCGCGGGCAATTGCGCGCTGGAAGAATTGGTCATGGCGCTGAAAGTCCGCAATGACCGTTTCGGCGTCTCCTCCAGGCTGGACACGACGCGGCTTTATTCCGCAAGCCGGCTCTTGTCCTCGCTGACCGGTCAGCAAACGCCGCGCAATAAGGCGATCGTCGGCCGCAACGCCTTTCTGCACGAAAGCGGCATCCATCAGCACGGCGTGCTCAAAAACCGCCAAACCTATGAGATCATGAAGCCCGAAGATGTCGGCGTCAGTCTCGACAATCTGGTCCTGGGCAAGCACTCGGGACGCGCCGCAATCCTGGCGCGCGCCAAGCGGCTCGGCTACGAGCTGGGCGATAATCAGCTGACGTCTGTATTCCATTCGTTCAAACAGCTGGCGGACAAAAAGCGCGAAGTCTTCGACGCCGATCTGGAAGCGCTGATCCTGGGCGAAACCATCGGCCAGCCCGGCCCCTGGCGCATTCTCGGCCTGCACACCGGCACCGGCTATGGCGGCGACGCCAAGCCTTACGCCGCCATCGAGCTCGCCCATGTTGAGGACGGCGAATTCCGCGAGGCCGGCGAAGGCGACGGGCCAATCGACGCTCTTTTCCAGGCCATTGAGCGCATCACCGGCGTAGAGCTTGAGCTTGAAGATTTCGCCGTGCGCTCGGTCTCGAGCGGCGAAGACGCGCTTGGCGAAGCCGACGTACACGTACGTTATGAGGGCGAAACCTATCACGGGCGCGGCGTCGACACCGACATCGTGGCCGCGGGCGCAGCCGCCTATCTCGACGTCATCAACCGCATCGAACGCAGCAAGAAACG
>JAUIEH010000419.1 GCA_030428405.1 Alphaproteobacteria bacterium | reverse complement strand
CGATCGGCACGCGTCCGGACGCGCCAGCTTGCGCGCGCGGTTGGTCGCGCGGGGCGACGGCGCCTAAAGGCGAAAGCTCCGTCATGCCCCAGCTGGTCTGAATCTGAGCGCCAAGCAGCGATTCCATGCGTCGTATCAGACCTTCAGGGCATTTCGATCCGCCGATGAGAATCCGCTCCAGATCGGGCAATTCGCCGCCGACTTTTTCCAGATGCTCGACCACGCCGAGCCAGACCGTGTAAACGCCGGCGCCGAACGTGACGCGCTCCTCGCGCATCAGCTTGGCCATCGAAGCTCCGTCCAGATGCCTGCCCGGCAGAACGAGCTTCGCGCCGACGGCGGGGCCGGCGAAGGGCAAGCCCCAGCCATTTGCGTGGGCCATCGGCACGGCGACCATGATGGCGTCACGACGCGTCAGCGCCATCGCGTCCGCCTGCAAGGCGCGCAGCGTGTGCAAATAGTTGGACCGGTGCGTGTACAGAACGCCTTTGGGGTCGCCGGTGGTGCCGGATGTATAGCAAAGTCCCGCCGCGGCCGTTTCGTCCATCAGACCCCATGTCGCTTCTGCGCCCAGCTCTGCGATCAAGTCCTCATAAGCCCAGACAGCCGCACCGTGAGCTGACAAAGCGCTCGCATCGCCTGGCTTCTCATCCATCACCACGATGTGCTCAAGCGTCGGACATAATCGCGTCAGATCGGCCGCCAGCGGGATCAAACTCGATGCGACGGTCAGAATACGATTTTCGGCTTCGTTGACCATCTCGGCGAGACGTGTCGCAGTGACGCGCGGATTGAGCGTGTGGCAGACCAGTCCGGCGCCCATGGAGGCGTAAAACACCTCGAGATGGTGCTGCGTGTTCCAGGCCAGCGTGCCAATTCGATCGCCGCGCGTCATGCCGAGCGCGGCAAGCGCGCCCGATAGCTGATTGCTTCTCTCGCGAAGCTCGGCATATCGAACGCGGCGCGTGACCTCCCCCTCGTCGGCGGTGACGACTTCGCCATCCCCGAACCACTTGGCGGCGTGGTCGAGAAATTTGTCCACGGTCAAACTATAAGATTGCATGTCCGCCCATTACGCTGATCTGGCCCCGCCCGCGCGGCCCCTAAAGGCGTGCATCCGCGCGCCTCGCCTGACGTTTTTGGTCGCGCGGCGCGCCCGTTTCGCCGTTCCAAACGCGCACCGACCCGCGATCGAAGGCGGGCGTCGCAACAGCTCGAATGCCTTGCTTTCACTCAAAACGCCGCTTCACGACATCCGCGATGCGTCTCGCCCATTCACGTTCCCATTAACATTCATTATATTGATAGCGAATATTTTTACGCGACACCATACCGCGCGCTGATGAAGCCTGCGGCGGCGCAGACATTTGCGCGTCCGCCGCTTCGCAGCGCGGGCCGACATAAAAGGAGCGGGGCGTGATCGATCTTGAGGGACAGGTGGCGGTCGTAACCGGCGCCGGTGGAGGACTGGGACGCGCGCACGCCAAATTGCTGGGCCAGCGCGGCGCTCGAATCGTCGTCAATGATCTCGGCGAGGCGGGCGCCGCAGCGGTCGCAGATGAAATCAATGAGGCCGGCGGACAAGCGCGCGCTTTCGCGGGGTCGGTGACCGACGCCGCTCTCATGCAAGCCATGATCGACGAGACAAAAGCGCAATGGGGACGCGTCGACATTCTCGTCAACAATGCGGGCGTCTTGCGCGACAAGACCTTTGCGAAGATGGATCTCGACGACTTCCGGCACGTCGTCGACGTCCATTTGATGGGCGCCGTCAATTGCACGAAGGCGGTCTGGGAAACGATGCGCGCACAAAATTATGGCCGCATCGTCATGACCACCTCTTCGTCCGGGCTTTTTGGCAATTTTGGTCAGTCGAATTACGGCGCGGCCAAGCTCGCGCTTGTCGGTCTGATGCAAACCCTTGCGCTTGAAGGACGCAAATACGGCATTCACGTCAACTGCCTCGCGCCCACCGCCGCCACGCAGATGATGGAAGGCATTCTGCCGGCGGAGCAACTTGAACTTCTGCGCCCGGAACTCGTCAGCCCGGCCGTCCTCGCGCTCGCATCTCAAGACGCGCCGACGCGCACCGTGCTGTGCGCAGGCGCCGGCGGTTTTGAGACCGCCAACATCACGCTGACGCGTGGCGTGTTCATTCCAGGCGATCCCCCAAGCGCCGAGATGATACTCGAGCGATGGTCTCAGATTTCCGATCGCGCCGGCGAGATGGTTCCGGCGCAAGGCAGCGAACAAGGTCGCGTCGAGTTGGCGAAGGCCGGCTATGTCGCGGCCGAAACGTCCGACGCCTGACCAGCTCGAAGGGCGTTGCTCAGGGCAGGCCTGCCCGCCCCGCTTCGACTTCGGCGACAAGGATCCTGCCGGTCGCGCGCGCGGCAGCAGCGCCTTCTCCGGACGCGGCGGCTGTCAGCATGAAGAGCGTGCGTCCGTCATCTCCTCCGAGCATGCAGGCAAAGCACGGCGCGCCCGTATCGAACACGTCAAGAACCTCTCCGCGCTGCGCCACCCGCACGCATTCCGGCGCCGTCGGATTTGCGAACCAGACCGCGCCCTCACTATCGAGCGCGACGCCGTCCGCGACGCGCGGTGCGATCGACGCCCAAATCCGGCGGTTGTGCAGTGCGCCGTCGGGGTCGGTGTCGAACGCCGTCAAGCGTCCCGCCAGCGTCTCGGCGATGATGAGAACCGTCCCGTCGGGCGTGATCGCTGCGCCATTGGGAAAATGCAGATCAGAGGCGGCGATGCGCGCAGTCCCGTCCCGGGCGACACAGATCAAATCAGCTGTCGGATGGTCTGCGACGACGGAATCAACGCCGCGCGCGCGCAGCTCCGCATTGAGATCGAATCCGAAATTGCCGA
>JAUIEH010000014.1 GCA_030428405.1 Alphaproteobacteria bacterium | reverse complement strand
GCCGACGCCACAGCACGCGCAGACGCGAGCGCAGTCGCCTCATCGCCGAGCGCGAGACTGCGCTGAGCGCTCAGAAGGCGCGCGGCTAGCCGGATTTCGCTTGGCGGATTTTCGGCAAGAGCTGCCTGAATATATTCCTGCGAGGCTGCCAGGTCGTTGAGATTGAGCGCCGATTCAGCCGCCGACACGAGGAAGCGCGCGCGCCAATCGGACCGCAACAGGCTGAGTGCATCGCGGCCGGATTCAAACTCGCGACGGGCCGTGCGCCATTGTTGGCGCTGCGCGGCGAGATAGCCGCGCCACAATGCTGCAGAGCGATCGCTCGACAATGCGGGCACGGATAAATCCTGTGACGCAGGCTCAAGTCGACCGGCGAGAACGAGCGCTGCGCCGCGCAGCGCGCGCACCCGTGGGTCGTTGATCAAAAACGGCTCGCGCTCCAGAAGCACGCCGATGACGCCAAGCGCTTCTTCGGCCAGTTCATGGCCCATATAGAAACGCGCGAGCGACAACAGCGCTTCGCCGGGCGTATCCGAAGCCGCCGCTGCGCGGGCCAGCTCGTCCTCACGCGAGATGAAATCGATCGCCGGACCACCCCAGCCTTCGAAATCGATAAAGCCGGCGCTCTCCGCCGCCATGCCGCGCTCGACGCTAGAGGCGGCGAACACTTGCGCGGCCGTCGCGGCTGACAAGGTCAGTCCGCCATCACGGCGCAGCTCGACGCCGCTCGCCAATCGCCGCGCCATCACGCCGTCGGCGGACAATTCGAACGCCAATCCATGCGCCGAAGGCAAAGCCGTCAGTTCCGTGAACACCCGACGGCCCAGCAAACCCTGAATCGGACCGCGCGCGGTCGCCACGACCAGATGGTCGCCCACTTCTGGATCGACAGCGTCGATGACGGCCGTAACGCCGTCGAGCCTGCCGACCAACGCGCTGGTTTCATCTTCCTGTTCGCGCCGTGTCAGCGAGGACGGCGTCGGCGGCGCAGGCGTCGCCTCGCCGATCGTGAACACCCAGGCCAAACCTTCAATCTCAGCCGAAACCTGCGTTTCCGGACGCGCGCCGATGCGCACGCCGGAATAATCCTCGCCCGAAATTGTTTCGACGAAACGGATATGACGGCCGCCCGAGCGTCGCAGCTCCCCGATTTCCATCTCCGCGACGCCGTCGAAAATGATCCACCACACATCGCCGCGCCGAAACACCGCCGCGCCCACCTCTTCGCGCCAGGCGAACGCCGCCATGACATCGCGGCCGGAGGGCGTCACGGCGACAGTGACCGGCGCATCCTGCACATGGATCACGCGGGGTGAGATTTCGGTTTCATCTGCATTCGAAGCCGCTTCCTCACCGCCCGCATCATGATCGACGTCGTGTTCGTCCCCATGCGCAGCTTCATCGCCTTCCGCATGGTGATTGTCTGCAAGCGCAGCGTAGTCTGTTTCCGCCTCGCCCACGGCGTCCGAGCTGTCTGGCGCATGCGCCGATGATGCGTCATGTCCCGGCGAAGCCTCATGATCGGCCGCGTCGGCATGGTCGCTCAGGCCCGGCGCATCAATGTCGCCGTCAATGGCGGCGTCGAGGCCGGCAAGCGCACTCTCAAGCGTCGCCAGTCCTTCAGGCACGATGTCGACGACGATACGGCGTCCGTCCCGCCACGGGCGCGCGACATAGCCATCCTCCAGCGCAAAGCGAATGGTCAGGCGGTCATCATCGTGCAGCGCCTCAGCGCCGGTCATGCCCGCGGGCGGGTCGATGCGCATACGCGCCAGATCGGGCGCTGCGTCTACCGAGAAAGCAATGTCGGCGCGGCCGCCGCGTTCTATGAGCTCATAATCAACCGGAGAGGTGAACAGGAACGCGATGCGCGAATAATCCGCCGCCTCAGCCACCTCGACTGCGAGCGGCAAAGCGACCGGCGGACGCGCGCGCGCAGCCTCTTCTCTCTGGCGCTCGGCTTCTTCCGCCTCAAGCCGGCGCGACATGGCCGAAACAATATCGGGCGGGTCGGGTTGACCGGGTTCGACGATGTCGATGGCGAGCACATTGGCCGAGCGCGAGACATGGGCGCGCGCGGGCGCGCGCAGCGCCATGCGCAGGGTCGCGCCGTCATCGTCGAGGCGCGCAATCGCGACATAATCCGACAGACGCTCAGCGATGTCGTCGATGTCAGTTTCGATCGGCCGTGTGAACTCCGCGATCATCACGCCGTGGCGCAAATCGACATCGGCGTCGATGACCACGTCAGACATATATTCCGGCCAGGTCAGCTCGATGCGGCCATAGCCGTCATGCGGCTCAGCGCTCAGATCGACCTCGTCAGCGCGCGCCTGCGCGCTCACGGCCATCGCCGCGAACGCTGCAGCCATGACGGCGATGCGCGCGTTAAAGGTCGACACTATGGTTTCGCCCGATTTCAGCTCTGCGACACGACATCATGACGCGGCGCCATTAACCCGAGGTTAGCTTTGACCGAGTCGGGCAGCGGACCGCCTTATTCCTCGTCAGCGCCGTCCTGCGCGTCCGCAAACGCGGTCTCGAAATCTTCCATGCTGGTCTGCGCTTCAGCCAGAAGCGTCGTGACCCGAACGGCCTGCTCCGGCTGCATCGCCGCCAGAACAGCCGCGAGATTGGGCTCACGCATGTTCTGGACGACCGTCAGCAGAATATCGTTGGAGAGATTTTCCATGATCGGCGCAGCCGCACGCGGCTCCATGCGTTCATAGAGCGCGACCAGCCGCCGATTCTGCTCCTGCTCGGCGTCGGTCATCTGGCCCATCATCTCTTCGATTTCATCGCGCAGACCGCGCAGTTCCTCGACCCGATCGTTCAGGCGCTCCTCAGCCGCGTCCAAAAGCGTCAGTCGCGTATCGAGTTCGGTCTCCCGCTCGTCAATGTCGCGGCGGCGCTCCGAGAGGCTCTGCAAAACCCGGATTTCGGAACGCGACAGGCCGGCTCGATCAGCGATGGAAGGCGGCGGACAAGAGGCTGGACGCATGCGCCCGCTCACTGCGTCCGCATGCGCACCGTCATCGGCCTCGTGAGGTTCTTCATGCGCCGCTTCCGGCGCTGCGTGCTCGTCGGACGCGTGTGTGTCCTCAGCATCGTGATCGTCATTGCTCGGCGCAGACGCCATCGCAGGCGTCTCCAGCGCGACGAGGCGGATGGCGTCGTCTGCAAGGTGCAGCGCTTTGAGCGCGGCCAGACCGCCGGTCGCTACAGCAGCGACGGCGAATGCGCGAATGACGACCCGGCGGCTCATCGCGGCAGGCTCATCGTTTCGAGCATGGCGCGGGCGCGCGCGCCCGATGCGGTTTGCGTCGTCGGTCGCGGGGCTGCGCGGGGCGGCTCAACCGTGGCGCCGGCCGGAGCTATGCGTACGACATCATGCAGCGTTTCACGAGGCTCCGCCTGCGAACGGAGCGGATGCGTCCCGACGCTGCGCGACAGGCTTTCGGCGAGCGCGCGCGCCTCAACGAGCTTGGCGTCAAGCTCTGCGCCCGCGTCCGATGAGGCTGCGCGAAGGGACTGTATGCTCGCCTGCGCGCGATTGGTGGCTTCGACCAGTTCGGCGACCGCTTTGGCCACGCCGTCGGCGCCAGAGCGCAACGCCGAAAGGCGCCGGTCGACGCGCCAGGCCAGAACGGCGGCGATCACGAGAACAAAAGCGACGAGCGCTTCGAACAGAAAACCTGCGGAAATCATTGGGCTTCCTCCACGGCGCGAAGCGCCGTTTGGCTGAGCGGCGCTTCCAGGCGCACGGCGACGGAATTGCCGAGCCGGCCCATGCGCGCGCGGGTGAGATGGACCTGCCCGCATTTCAAAGAGACCTGCGCGTCGGGGCCGACATTGAGCATGACGGTGTCGCCGACTTGCAGATTGCGGATGTGGTCGAGCGGCAATTCGATCTCGTCGAGCACGGCGTGGACATCCATGTCCGTCGTCCAGAGCTCGCTCGCGAGGTGGCCCTCCCAGATATTGTCGCGGCCGAATTTCTCGCCCATGAATTGCTGCAAAAGCGTCTCACGGATCGGCTCAAGCGTCGCATACGGCAAGAGCAGTTCGATCCGGCCGCCGCGATCTTCCATGTCGATGCGCAGCTTGACGAGAATGGCGGCGTTCGCGGGCCGCGCGATGGCGGCGAAGCGCGGGTTCGTCTCGATACGGTCCAGTTCGAAATCCACTGCCGTCAACGGCGCAAATGCGGCGCGCGCATCTTGCAGCACGACTTCAATCATGCGCTGCACGAGCACGCGCTCAATCGTCGTGTAGGGACGGCCTTCAATGCGCATGGCGGTCGTGCCGCGCCGCCCGCCGAGCAGTACGTCAACGATCGAATAAATCAGGTTGGAATCGACCGTGAGCAGACCGTAATTGTCGAGCTGCTGAGCCCGGAACACAGCGAGAATGGCCGGCAAGGGAATGGAATTGAGATAATCGCCAAACCGGATCGAAGAGATCGTATCGAGCGAAACCTCGACATTGTCTGAGGTGAAATTGCGCAAGCTCGTCGTCATCAGGCGCACAAGGCGATCGAAGACGATTTCCAGCATCGGCAATCGCTCATAGGAAACGAGCGCCGAGTTGATGATCGCGCGAATGCCGGTGCGTTCGGCATCTGTTTCGACGGAAGCGTCGAAGCCGAGGAGATTGTCGATCTCCTCCTGATTGAGAACGCGTTCCGAGCCGTCATCGCCGCCGGAATCGTCGTCGCTCGCCGCATCCCATTCAGATGCGAGCTCTTCGCTTTCGTCAGTGGTTTCTGCTTCGTCAGCCATTTCGGCGCGCCGTCCTACGCGTTATTGAACCAGCATTTCTTCGATGAGCACGGCGCGCACCTGATTGGGCGCGACCGCGAGATTGACCCGGCGCAGAAGTTCCTGGCGCAGACGATAGCTGCCCGCAGAGCCGTTCAGGTCCTCGAGGCGCAACTCGCGCAAGAAGGCCTGAAACCGGTCCATCACGCGCGGCATGGCCGGCTCGATGTGATGAACCGTCTCTTCACTGTCGACTTCGAGCGTCAAGGTGAGCTTGAGATAGGTCGGACGCGAACCTTCCGCCTGGATATTCACCAGGATGTCGGGAAGCTCATAGAAGACGACTTCGCTGGCGTCGTTGTGCCCGTCGCCGTGACCGCCCGCCCCGTGTCCGCCGCCATGAGCGTTGTCGGCGACTTCGTGACCGTCGCCCTCTTCGCCCGCAGCCGTTTCATCACCGCCCCCGCCAAGCAGAAGCATCGCCGCCACGCCGCCCAAAACCAGCACGAGCACCGGCAGACCGGCGAACAAGGCCAGTTTCATTACGGACATTTTCTTCTTCGGCGGAGCTTCGCCGTCTTCGCCTTCGCCGGGTTCTTCTTCTTCCGCCATGCTGCGCACTCCCCTTCGTCGGACGAAGAAAAACGCGAACGCGGTTAAAGATTGGAAAAGGCCGGCAAATTCTGCCGCAAAACCGGCAAGAAAAATCACGCTGGCGGACGCCGATTTCGTCACCGCGCGCCTAAGTTATTGATATTGGATGCGATTAACCATGGCCCGGCGCTTGCTTAGTCATCCGCGAACGAACCCGAATTGCGTGCGGAGGACGACGAGCAGGATGGATAACGCGTTGATGGTCGGATTGTCGCGCCAGCTTACGCTGCGCCGCGCAATGGACGTGACGGCGAATAACGTCGCCAACATGTCCACGGCCGGATTCCGCGTGGAGCGCCCGCTTTTCGCCACCACGACCGAGCGTCCGGCCGCCCATCAGGACGGTCCGCGCGACATCAGCTTCGTGGAAGACTGGGCGGTGTTGCGCGATTTCACGCAGGGCGCGCTCGAACAGACCGGCCGCCCGCTCGATCTGGCGCTTGAGAGTGAGGGCTTCTTCTCCGTCGATGTGAACGGAGAGACGCAATATACCCGCGACGGACGGTTTACGCTGGATGCTGATGGACGGCTGACGACGGCCAGCGGCCGCCCCGTGCTTGATGACGGCGGCGCCGAAATCATCATCGACACGGAACTCGGTCCCGTCGAAATCACGCCGAGAGGCGACGTCAATGTCGGCGGACAACTTGTCTCGCGCCTCGGCGTCTACAACTTCGAGGACCTCTCCGCGCTTGAGAAGTCGGGAGAGGGTCTTTTCACGTCGCCTGTTGAAGGCGACCTCATGGACGAGCCGACTATGCGCCAGGGCTATGTCGAGCGCTCCAACGTTTCGCCGATCTTTGAGATCACCCGCATGATTGAAGTTCAGCGCGCGTATGAAAGCGTGCGCTCGATGGTGGACAAACAAGAAGAGCTCAAGCGCCGCGCGGTCGAGCGCCTGGGCCGTACGTCCTGACGGACGCAAGGGGAGAGTGAGTAAATGAGATCGTTGTCGACGGCTGCGACCGGCATGATGGCTCAACAGCTCAATGTTGAGGTCATCTCGAACAACATCGCCAACATGAACACGACGGGCTTCAAGCGTCAGCGCGCGGAGTTCCAGGACCTGCTGTATCAGGACATTTCCCGTGTCGGCGCCACGTCCTCCGACGCCGGTACGATCGTGCCGGCCGGCGTGCAGGTCGGCGTCGGCGTGTCGGCGGGTTCGGTCTATCGTATCGCCAGCCAGGGCAATCTTACGCAGACGGACAACCGCTACGATCTCGCGATCAATGGCGACGGCCTGTTCCGTATTGAGCTTCCCGACGGCACCGACGCTTATTCGCGCGCCGGCAATTTCCAGGTCAACGCCGACGGCCAGCTCGTCACCGATGACGGCTATGCCGTGCAGCCGGGCATCGTCATTCCGGGCGAAGCTACGGACGTCTCCATCAATCAGCAAGGCCAGGTCGAAGTATCGATCGCCGGCCAGACGGCGCCGACCGTGGTCGGACAACTTGAACTCGCCCGCTTCGTCAATCAGGCGGGGCTGGAACTGCTCGGCGACAATTTGCTCGCGGAAACCGCAGCGTCGGGTCCCGCCACGCTGGGCCAGCCCGGCCAGGCCGGCTTCGGCGTGTTGATGCAGGGCTTCGTTGAAACCTCCAACGTCAACGCGGTTCAGGAAATCACCTCTCTCATTCAGGCGCAGCGCGCCTATGAGATGAACGCCAAGGTCATCACCGCGTCCGACGAGATGATGGCCGCCTCCTCCAATCTTCGCTGATTAGCCTACGGATATATTTGTGATGCGACGTCTCTCTCCCGAAATGATCGGCTGGTTCGCCGGCGCGCTCGCCGCCGCAGCCCTCGCCGTGAGCGCAAGCGGACGCGCTTATGGCGACGAGCCTGTGTCGCTGCGCGCCGATCTGCGTGTTGCGGGCGGTCAGATCACGTTGGGAGATTTGTTCGACGTCGCCGATCCCGCCGCCTCAGCCGTCGTGGCGCGCGCGCCCGAGCCGGGTCGCCGCATGAGTCTGGACCCGGACTATGTGCGCGAGGTCGCCGCCCGCAACGACCTCGCCTGGGCCAATCCCGGCGGTCTGCGCCGCGTGACCGTCACGCGCGCCAGCACGACGATCCCAGCCAGCGAGATCGAAGACGCCATTCGCGCAGCGGTCGAAGCCGAAGACGGCGGCGCCTGGGCCGTGCGTCTGTCGGATTCGCGCGTGCGCCATGTTCCTGCGGATATTGTTCCTTACGCCGAAGTTCTCGAACTCGACCGCGATCCACGCACGCGCCGGTTCACCGCTTTGATTTCTCTGTCGCCGGATGTTGAGGCCGAGCGCATTGACGGCCGGGTCGAGCCCGCCATTGAAGTGCCCGTTCTGACGCGTCCGATCTCGCGCGATGAAATCATCACGGCCGGCGACATAGACTGGCGCGTCATGCCTGAGGGCCGCGCGCCGTCAAATGCCGTCACCGACGCAGATCAGATCATCGGCTTCGCCGCCCGGCGCTCCTTGCGCGCCGGCGCACCCTTGCGTGCATATGATCTGACACGTCCGGCCGTCGTCGAACGCGGCGAAACCGTGCTCGTCGTCTTTGAGTCCGCAGGCATTCGCCTGACCGCGCGCGCGCGGGCAATGGCGGATTCCGCCGAGGGCGAGACCGCCCGCTTCGTCAATTTGCAGTCCAACAGGATGATCGACGCCGTCGTCGTCGGACCGGGCCTCGCCCGCGTCGGCGAAGCGCCCGCATCCGCTCACGCTGGAGGCCGCCCATGATCCGCCTGATCGCCATTGTCCTCGCAGCAACGCTGGCCGCATCCTGCGCCGCCCAGCGCGAACGTCTTTCCCGTGTCGGCCAGCCGCCGGAGTTGCGCTCCGTGTCCGATCCCAGCGATCTCGCTGCAGGTCGCGCGCCTGTCGTCATGCCGATGCCGGCGCCCCGCGAAGTGCGCCGCAATGCAAATTCTTTGTGGGCGGACGGCTCGCGCACCTTTTTCGGCGACCCGCGCGCGCGTTCCGTCGGCGACATTCTGACCGTGGAAATCTCGATCGAAGACAGCGCCAGCCTGTCGAACTCGACCTCGCGCACGCGCTCGTCCTCCGACGACAGCGCCGTCAATGCGCTTCTCGGACTTGAAGGCCTTCCCGGCCAGCTCCTGCCGGGCGCGGTTGATTTTGATCCGACCAATGCGATCAATACGGATTCATCGAGCGCAATGTCGGGCCAAGGCGATATCGCGCGCTCGGAGTCGATCGCTCTGACGGTCGCCGCTGTAATCGTCGACGTCATGCCGAATGGCAATTTCGTCATCGCCGGACGACAGGAAGTCCGCATCAATCACGAATTGCGCGAATTGTCCGTGACCGGCGTGGCGCGGCCGGAGGACATCACCTCCGCCAACACGATCCGTCACACCCAGATTGCAGAGGCGCGCATATCCTATGGCGGCCGCGGCACGATCTCCGACGTGCAGGCGCCGCGTCCCGGCCAGGAAGTCTATGAGGTGCTCTGGCCGTTCTGATCACAGTTTCACAGTCACCCGTGGTGGGGTGCGCCCCCGAGGGATGCGGCGATCCCCGGGGGCGTTTTTATTCAGTCCACGTAGCGTTGATAAATCGCCTGCCATAGCGGTGCGGCAAAGAACTCCGCCTCAGCGCCATCTCCGGCAAGCACGATGGCGAAGCCATGCTCCGGGAACAGGCGCGCTTCCGCGTAGGTGTAGCCGGCGCCGCCATTATGCCAGTGCATTTCAGCGCCGTCGGGAGCTTCGGCGATACCCCAGCCAAAACCGTAAGGCTCATAGCGCGCGCTGATCTCGTCATCCGGCGCAGCATGCAGCCGCATGACGGTTTCAGCGCTCAGCGCCCCGTCGCGTCCGGCCAGTCCGCGCAGATGCATTTGCGCATAGCGCGCGAAATCCGTGATCGAAGACTCGACATCGCCCGCGGGCGCGATCATGGCGCCGACAATGCCGAAATCGACACGGTTGCGCTCATAATCCGACGCATCATCCGGCGCCGCCGCAGCGGCCGCGTCCGGGTCGAAGCGAACATGCGAGCGCGCCGTGCTCATGCCGATTGGTGCAAAGACGAGTTCGTCGACCAGGCTTTCCCAACTGCGGCCCGTGCGCGCCTCGGCCATGGCGCCGGCCGCCGTGATGCCGATATTGGAATAGGACCACGACGTGCCCGGTTCATAGGCCGGCGGCTGTGACAGAACATCCAGGACCAGCGCGGCGCGGCGCGCAGTCAGGTCGCCGGAGTAGTCGTCGCGCCAGGTATTCGCCATCTCTTCGTTGAAATCGGCGAAAGGCGGCGCGCCGCTGCGATGCATCATCAGATCGCTCAGCGTCACGTCCCGGTAGTCAGTATGAATGTCGGCGTCCGGCCAGATGTCTGCAACCGTCGTCTCCCAGTCGAGCACGCCCTGCTCGATCAGCGCGCCGAGCATCGTGCCCGTCACTGACTTTGCGACCGAGCCCCAAAATACCGGCGTTGCGTCCACGCTTGCAGGCGCGCCATCGCGTCCACCCGCGGCGCCAGCATCGATAATGTCGTCGAGCGTCACCACGGCAGCCGCCCAGACCGGCGCGCCGGTGAGCTGCTGATATTCATTCAAGAGCGATGACAGGTCCTCCCAGTCATCGGCGATTTCGATATTGGCGGCGGCGGGCTCGAACCGGATCGCGTCGACGCGAGCCTCATCACCTTCGCCATAGACGAACACGAGATTGACGCGCGCTTCATCGCTGCGCGCCACAGATTCGAGAACGAGGTCGCCGTCAGGCGTTTCAACGACGCCCATCACGTCAAACGCAGCGAACATTTCGCGCAGATCCGCAAAACTGGCCGCGCGCGCGGCGGCGTCCGCGGCGGCGAGCGCCTCGGGCGTGCGATTGGCCTGCATATAGGCCTCGTATAAATCCGCATCGCCGGAGTTGAACGCCTCGACATATTCAAGAGCGCGACGCTCACGCAGAGGAACCGTTTCAGCGTCAGCGGCCGCGACCGGATCAATCTGAGCTGCAGCGCAACCCGGCAGTGTCAAAGGCGCAGCGAGCGCGCTCATCATCAAGAGTGCAGTGAGACGGGGCATCTTGGCTTTCTCCGTTTCCAACGCCGGCGCTGTGAACCTTTCTGTAAATTCAATAGACAGCGGCGGCTTCGAGCAGTTCTCTAGCCGCGCGCCGCAATCGGCGTCCTGAAGAATAGCTTTGGGAGATGTTTGGATGACCGAAACCACAGCTGCGCCGGCAACAGGAACTCTGACGGCGACGCGCTTTCGCCTCGGCGCGGCGGTCGTCGACGCGGCTGCGAACACGATCAGCGCTGACACTGGCACAACGCGGCTTGAGCCGCGCGTCATGGCTGTGCTTGTGCATCTGTCAGAACATGCAAGCGACGTCGTGGCGCGCGCGGACCTGCTCGACGCCGTCTGGGGCGATGATGCGAGCGATGAAGCGCTGACGCAGGCCGTCTCTCATCTTCGACGCGTTCTCGGTGATAATGCGCGCCGGCCCTCGGTCATCGAAACGATTCCCAAACGTGGCTATCGATTGCTCGGCGTTGTCGAGCCGATCGAAACGGCGAAACCTGCCTCGCTCATGCCGGCCCTGCCGACGATCGGCCGCTTTCCTCCGTTGGTCCGGCGCGCCATTGCAACGGCGCGCCACGTCCCGCTCGCCGCTTCAACGCTTATCGGCGCAGGCGTCTTAACGGCGGTCAGCGCCGCTTCGTCTCCGCGCGACATCCAACATGTCGAAGAAGTGCGCATTCTGGCCGACGCCGTATCTGACCGCGAGGCGACGGCCGAATGGCTCGCCGAATATGGTCTTGCAATACCGGATCTCGCGCCGGGCGAATATCGCCGCATCCAGCAGACAACGACCGATGAGGCCGGCGCCCAGCGCATCATAGAGTTCGAATTGATCGGCCCCGGCGACGCGGTCGAAGCAGACTAGCGCGCATTCGCGAGGGAAAGTCTCAGCGCTGACGCCGCCTTGCGCGCCGGCGCTGCGCCTTATTCGTCGCGATAGACTTTTTCGTTGCGCTCGTGGCGCTCCTGGGCTTCGAGCGACATCGTCGCCGTCGGCCGCGCTTCCAGACGAGCGACGCCAATCGGCTCGCCAGTGTCTTCGCAATAGCCGTATTCGTTGAGTTCGATTCGACGCAGCGCTGCGTCAATCTTCGAGATTAGCTTGCGCTGGCGATCGCGGGTGCGCAGTTCAAGCGCGCGGTCGCTCTCCGAAGAGGCGCGATCAACCAAATCCGGAAGAGGCGCATTTTCCTGCTGGAGATTGGCGAGCGTCAGCTTGCTTTCGCTCAATATCTCTTGCTTCCACGCCAAAAGCTTTCGGCGGAAATATTCCCGCATCTGCGGGCTCATGAACGATTCGTCCTGCTCGGGACGGTAATCGTCCGGGAATTCGCCTTCAAAATCCTCGGCGACGCTCATGAGAAACTCTCCACGCGGGCCCCCTAGCCGAAGCGGCGCGGAGTATAGTCAAACCGTTCGCGCCTTCAATGCGGAATATCAGAACTATAGTTAACGGCTTAAATCCTAGTCGCGCTTTGACATTTCAGCTTTAGCGAGTTCCACGGCGGCGCGCACGTCGACGGCGTCGAGCAGCTCTTCAAGCTCAGTCTCGTCGGTTTGAGCGCGTGCGCGCGCCGCATTCGCCGCCAGTCTCTGCAGCGCAGCCGGGTCCGGCCGGCCTTCCAGCAGCGCCAAACGCATCTCGTCGAGGGCATCGAGCATGTCGGAGGCGCGCGCTGCGGCCTGACGGCGCGGATTGTCATCTTCAGCTACGGCCTGAAGCGCCAGAATCGCGTCGATCGAGCCGACGCCCGCCGCGCCCGAAATCGGCGCAGCCTGCTTTTCGGTCTCCGCAGGCGCGGAATCCAGCTTGAAGTCGCCCGACTTGGCGCGCGTTGGCCGCGACGAACGCGTCGCACCGGTCGCGCGTGCACTGTCGACCCTCATGGAGCCACCTCCTGACAGCATGCCAGCGCACTCTGGCTCAGCGTTGTTAACGAGCGCTGAAAGTTTTGACCCGGGCGGCAGCATTTGCCGGATCATTCGTGCCGCGAGCATGCGCGACCGCTTCGTTCGAGACGACTGCGGGCGGCATAACACACTGTTTCATATGCAATATTTTTAACCGGCGCGCGGCGCTCGACCTGGCCCGTCTCTGGCAATGCCAGCGGCGGATCATTTCGCCAGTCGATCAGACCGCTTCGGAGAGTACTCTTGCGCTTCTTCACCGCCCTTTGCGCCGCACTCGCCCTCTCGCTTCAGCCGGCGATGGCGACCTCGCGCATCAAGGACATCGTCGATGTTGAAGGCGTGCGCGAGAACCAGCTCGTCGGCTACGGCCTCGTGGTCGGTCTAGACGGCACTGGCGACAGCCTGCGCAACAGCCCGTTTACGCGTCAGAGCCTTGAATCGATGCTCGAACGGCTCGGCGTGAACACGCGCGATGCGCAGCTCAACACGCGCAATGTCGCCGCCGTCATGGTGACGGCCAATCTGCCGCCCTTCTCCGCGCAGGGCACGCGCATCGACGTGACCGTAGCGGCCTTGGGCGACGCTGACAGCCTCTCAGGCGGCGAGCTGCTGGTCACGCCGCTGATGGGCGCAGACGGCGAAGTCTATGCCGTGGCGCAAGGCCCTGTGGCCATCGCAGGCTTTGACGCTTCCGGCGCCGCGGCTTCGATTACGCAAGGCGTGCCGACGCGCGCGCGCATCGCCAATGGCGCTCTGGTCGAGCGTGAGGTCGTCTACGACCTCGCCAATCGCGATCAGGTGCGGTTGAGCCTGCACAATCCGGATTTCGCGACCGCCGACCGCATCGCCGGCGCCATCAACGCCTATCTCGGCGTTCAGGCGGCGCGAGCGGCCAATCCGGCCACCGTCGAAGTACGCCGGCCGTCCGGCTTCAACGGCGACATGGTCGCGCTTCTGACCGAAATTGAAAATCTGCGCGTCGAGCCTGATCAGCCCGCGCGCGTCGTCATCGATCAGGCCTCCGGCGTCATCGTCATGGGAGAGAATGTTCGCGTCTCGACCGTCGCCATCGCGCAAGGCTCGCTGACCATCTCCGTCACCGAAGCCCCGCAAGTCAGCCAGGCCGAAGCGTTCGCCGAAGGCGGCGAGACCGTCGTCGTTCCGCGTACCGACGTGGCCGTGGTCGAAGAGGAAGGCCGTCTGGCCATCGTGGATGACGGCGTGGCGCTTCGTGATTTGGTGGACGGACTAAATGAACTCGGCGTCGCCCCGCGCGACCTCATCGCCATTTTGCAGGCGCTGAACGCCGCCGGCGCGCTTCAGGCCGAAATCGAGGTGATGTGATGGATCCTCTTCTGTCTTCGGCCTCGCCATTCGAACTGTCCGACTTCAACGCTTACCGTTCGACCCCCAACCTCTCCGGTTCGGGGCCCGACGCCGTCAGACAGGCCGCGCAGGAATTCGAATCATTCTTCCTGACCCAGTTCATCGAGACCATTCAGTCCGGCATTTCCACTGAAGCGCCCTTTGGCGGCGGCGCCGGCGAGCGGGCCTTTCGTTCCTTTCTGTCGGAAGAACATGCGCGCTCCATCGTGAACTCTGGCGGCGTGGGGATCGCTGACAGGCTCTATCGCGACATTATCGCTCTGCAAACTGAGGAGGCCGCCTGATGGGGCTCGCCGCCGATACGCCCGCCGACCGGGTTGAACAGCTTATTCTGCTCAGCGAACGGCTGATGAAGGCCGTACGCGAAGAATTGAATGCTCTGAACGCCAAGCAATATGAAGAGGCCGCCCGGCTCGGACAGGAAGCAGCCCCGCTCGCCGCGCTTTATCGTCGGGAGACTGAACGGGCGCATAAGCAACCCGACCTGATCAAGGCGGCGCCCGAGACGCGCAAGAAAGCTCTCATTCAGGCGACTGAGAAGCTTGAAGCCGTGCTCGATGAACACGCCGCCAAGATCAGCGCGCTTCGTGAGTTGACTGAGGGTCTGGTTCACTCGATCGCCGACTATGTCGCTCAGCAGCGCAGCCGGTCGGCAGGCTACGGACCAGGCTCGTCAAAGAGCGACCAATATTCGCGCTCAGCCATCACCTTGGACGCCAAGGCATAGAGATCCATTTCAGCGTGCTGAACGGGCTTGGGGAAAACGCCACTTTGAGTAGTGACGTTTCCCGAAGCTTTTATTATTGTGATTTTGCGCGGGGCTGCATCCGTTCTCTAGCTCGTCGGACGTTGCACCGCCATCGCCCCTTAAGCGGCGGGTTCTTTTGAGCCCGCCGCTTCTTTTATCCGCCCAAGGGCGAAGCTGACGAACGGGCTTCAATGACAGTTTGATAGCAGCCTGGAGCGCGCGCGCAATCTCGTGTCATCGCGTTGTCACAAGTCTTCCACAGCTTTGCGCCGGCTCGCGGAAAGACCCATCAACCCGCTGTATTTTATAGATTTTATTGAATCGACGCGTGACTAGAAACCACCGCCGAGACGCAGGAGCGCGTCCTGGTAAGCAGCGATTTTCGCTGTCAGATATTCCGGCGCCGGCCCGTTCAATGCGCGCGCGCGCTCAAGCGCTTCCTTCTCGGCGGGATCCTGCGAAGCCTCGCGGTACGCGCGTCGGATTTCCGACATCGCCTTGTCCAAAATCGCCTTCGCCGAGCTCGCATCGTCCAGACCAGCAATACTCGCGGCATCGTCGAGCTTGAGCGAATAGCGCGCGGGCAACGCCTTGGCCTCATCAGAATCCGGGTCGACCTCCGGCGCCTTCTGGACAACGCCGGCCTTGAGCCCCAGCGCGCTCAAGAGGTCGGATCCTTGCGGCCCTGCGATCAACTCGATGGAATGGCCGGCGCCGGCTTCGATCTTGAGTTTATCGCCCGACGACAGCCTCGAGACGTCCGCCTTGCCCTTCAATCCGAGCACGGCTTCAACCTTGAACGAGAGCGCGCGCAGCGTGTCGTCCGCGTCAATTGCGATCTTGCGCTTTGCCCCGCCATCCACGCGAACATAGAAAAAATCGCCGGATCGCGCGCTGGTGCGGTCTGCAATGACGGTTGAGTCCGTGTACGAAAGCGCACCCGAGGGGAATCCGAACCGATCCAGCGAGCTTGCGCCCGAAAAATCAATTGCAATCGCTGCCCCGGCGGACTTGCCTCCGCGCCCGGAGACTTGCTCGGTCCACGATACTGCGCCTGTGGCTGCATCAATCCGTGTAACAAACGCATTTCGTTCGCCGACGAGTTCGCCTCCGCCCGGCAACGCGCCGTCGGTCCGGCCGGAAAGGTAAACCGCGCCATTGTGCACTTCGACATCGCTGACGACGTCTTCTGAGACCGAACCCAGAAATGTGCGATAATTCTCCGTCGGCGCTACGCCATCGGCGAGTTTGACCAGGAAGCCGTCTCGGCCGCCATCGCTGTGCGCCGTCAGAGCGCCCGTGCCGTCCATGCCGGAACGCGCCGCGCCGGCGACATAGATGTCCGTTCCGTCCACGGCTATGGCGCCGATCGAACCCGAATCCAGGTCACCCAGCGAATAGCTCCATGCCGCGGGATCGTCTCCATTCGCGGATGTGAATTTGTAGATCGCGCCGGCGCCGTCTTCGACCGCGCCGACCAGGAGCGAGCCATCGTCCGCCAGCGCGATTGCGGATGCGGCCTCATCGCCGGCCCCGCCGAATTGACGCGTCCACATCGTTGCGCCGGTATCGCTAAGTGCTCGAACGAAACCGTCCCGTCCGCCGCCGGAGCTTCCGCCGAGCGCCGATTGCGTAACGCCCGCCAGATAGATCGCGCCAGAAGCGTCAACGGTCAGCGCATTGACCTGCTCATCGCCCGCGCCGCCGAAGCGCTTGACCCAAAGCTCTGCGCCATTGGCGCTGTATTTGGCAGCGAACGCATCCGCGCCGCCCGTCGCAATCGTATCACCGAACGCGCCTTCAATCGCGCCGCCGATCACGACTTCGCCGGCATCCGTCACGCCCAGCGACAAACCCTCAGCGCTCGCAGCGCCAAGCGCGCGCGACCAAACCATCCGGCCCGTGGAGTCATATTTGACGAGCACGGCGTCTTTTTCGCCGCGAATGCCAGCGCCGCCGTCGATCGAGGCGTCCGTCTCGGCAAGCGCGAAGAACCCGCCGTCAGCTGACGCCTTTGCGTCAATGATCTCGATGCCGTTCTCGGCGCCTTCAACTGCTTCCAGCCGCCGCGACGCTGCAACGCCGGGCGCAGCTGCGTCGAGGTCGGACAATTTCGTAACCTGGCCGGCCGTGACCGGGGCATCGCTCGTACCTCCCGACGATCCGACAAGGAACAATGCGGGCGCCGCATCTGGCGCCGAAAACACTAAAGTTTCCGTCGAAACGCCCGAGATCTTGAATCCGTAGCGATCGCCCTGAACCACGCCGTCTTCGTCCGGCACGCCAATTTTTTCACGCTTAAGACGCGTCACGCCGCCGGCCGCTTCCAGCTTGGCATTGATGAAATCAGCCACATTGTCGAGCGAACGCGTCTGCGTCATCTCGCTGAGGTCAATGGCGACCGGCGTGTCGACGCTGTTTTTGCGGATGGTGATCGTGAACTGCGCAGCACCGGTAAAGCCCGCCACTTCCGCATCGAACGCGCCTTCGTGCAGAACGGGCGTGACATATTCCGAAACGCCGCGCTTCACGCCGATTTCGCTCTCGATCTTGTCGCGCGCGCGGCTGGCGAATATGTCCACGGAATCAAATTGGTCCTTAGACAGAAACGCGTTAATCTGTGTAATGCCTTCCTGGTAGCGCTTATCGAGAAAGCTGCGCCGGAAATCGGTCGTCGTCTTGTCCGCCGCCTCGCTGGCGATGGCCCAAAGCGTCTTGACCGCCTGATGCAGCCCAAAGAGCTTTTTGTAATCGTCCGGCGCATCGATGTCGGAATAGCCGGAAAGCGTCTTCGGGTCGAAGAACACGCCATCAGCCAGGGCTGCGCGGGCGAGCTCTTCGGATGATTCAGATTTGGCGGCGACATCCCATGGCGGAACGATCTGATCGACCGGGCCTGCATATCCGCCGGTCGAGGCTCCGGACAATTGCGGTCCGCTCGCCCCGGCCGTCAGCGCGCTCGCTTTTGCTTGGTACCAGCCTGCAAGGACATCGCCGCCAATCGTGAGCGGCGTGAAACCTTGTGGTGATGCTGTGCCGAACAACCCGTTCATCTGAACGCTCCTATCCACGCCATTTCAGCACTCTCGTGTGCAGAAGGGCTTAAGGAGCGTGGTTAACGGAGCATTATTCCGCAGCGCTCGCGGGGACCTGATCGAGCATGTCCCAG
>JAUIEH010000013.1 GCA_030428405.1 Alphaproteobacteria bacterium | reverse complement strand
CTTCATAGACAAGTTCGTCTTCACGCTCTGGCGCATCGAGATTTCGGCGCATCAGCCGATAAGCGCGCAATGTCTCGGGCTCCTGCGCGAGGTAGTAGAGAACGCGCGCGCTGTTCGAGAATGCGAAGCCCGCTGCGACATTGTCGATCGCGGCATGCGCGCGGGTCTCGCTGGTCAAGCCGTTTTCGTCTTCATCAAGTGTGCGGACAAACAGCCGATGCCGGCCGTCGCCGGTCGTATCGATGCTGTAAGCGAGATGCGCGTCATCCGGTGCAACGGCGAATGCGCCGATCTGGAAATGCGCGTGCCCGCGCGCGAGCGCGGGACCATCGAGAAGTATCTGTTCTGCGCCCTCGGCCTCGCGCGCGCGCCAGTAAATCGGCTGGTCGGCGCCGTCGGCATAGCGCTGACCGTAGAGATAGTCGCCGGCGCGCCATGTGATGATTTCGCGGCTCGGGCTCAGGCGCCCTGCGAGTTCGGCGTAGAGCGCGTTCTCGTAGCCGCGCAGCGGCGCAAGCACGGCGCGCGCATATTCATCCTCTGAATCGAGATAATCATTGAGCGCCTCGGGCGCGCCGTGGCTCATCCAGCGATATTCGTCCGTGCGGACATGACCGTGCGTTTCGATCTCGACGGCGATTTGCTCTGCATCCGGCGGCCGTGGCGGCTGCGCTTCGCGCGTCCGCCCTGGCGACGCTGCAAGCATCAACGCGATCAGCACGGCGAGCAGTGTGGCTGCGCCGCCATGGATGAAGCGCACGCCGTTCATAAGCGCCCGTATCCGCGCGGGGATTGTCCTCATGGCGCGCTCGCCCGTACTTGTCGTCACGCCGATGGCGAGACCTGACGTCTGCGCGCATATCTCAGGCGCGCTCGGTCATCGTTGCGCCGTGTGCGGGCAGAATTTGGGCGATGCGCTCTGCGGCGCTGTCAATCGCAGCGGCGTCGAGCCTGTCGAGCGTGAGTGTTTCGATCGCCGCGCCGGATGATCGCTTCTTGCGCGAGCGTGCATAGAGCGGGTCGTAATGCGCCGTCATCAGCGCTTCGGCCAGTTCGTGAAACGCGCCGTCGTGCGCCATGGCGCGCCAAGCGTCTATCTCGGTGCGGGCGTGATGTTCCTTCAGCCGGTCAATCGCGCGTAACAAGCGCTCAGGATCCGCCGTCAGATCGGCGTAAGCGCGCACAAGATATTCGGCGCGGGCGTGCGGCGGCGCTGAAATCTCGATATGCGCCGCCGCCTGCATTGAGCGCCAGAGCCGGTCGGGCACGCGTCTGCGCCCGATCATGCGGGACTCCGCTTCGACCAGGACCGGCCCGTCCGCGTCGAGGCGCTGCAGGTCGTTCCAGAGTCTGGTCTCGAAGGCTTTCTGGCTCGGTTGGGTGTCGCTCGCAAAGCCGCCGAAGATTGAGCCGCGATGATGTGCGGCGCCTTCCAGATCGAGCGTCGCTGCGCCTTTTTCGGCCGCCTTCAGCAGGATGTCGGTTTTCGCCGAGCCGGTCTGCCCGTCGATCAACACGACAGGAAAGGGCGGCGCATCGTCCGCAAAGCCCGCAACGACGCAGCGTCGCCAGCTCCGATAGCCGCCGTCAATCACGCTCACGCGCCAGCCAATGCTCGCGAGTATCGTCGCCATTGCGCCTGAGCGCATGCCGCCTCGCCAGCAATAAATGAGCGGGCGATAGGGCTTCGGCTTGTCCGCCAGCGCGGTCTCGAGATGGCGCGCGATGTTGCGCGCGACCAAAGCCGCGCCGCGCTTGCGCGCCAGAAACGCGCTGACCTGGACGTATATCTCGCCAATCTCGGCGCGCTCGGCGTCATCGAGCACAGGCAGATTGATGGCGCCTGGCACATGGTCTTCAGCGAACTCGCTTGGCGAGCGGACATCGATGATGTCGTCGAACGCATCAAGCGCGGCCGGACTCAGATCGGTGATCTTGTCGAATTGCTTCATAGGCGCGACTAGCATAGCGAGGCGTGCGGCCGCATTCGAGCGGTCCGGCGCCGATAAGGACACCGCGTCATGAGCGAAACCGAAGCCGAACCGCGCCTCAGCACGCTCGCCCATGGCGGGGGATGCGGCTGCAAGCTTGCGCCGAATGTTCTCGGGGAGATTTTGGGCGAAACGCGCAGCGCCCCCGTTCCCGCCGCGCTGCTCGTTGACGCTGCGACGCGCGATGACGCAGCGGTCTACAAGATCAGCGACGATGTCGCAGTGGTGGCCACGACCGATTTCTTCACGCCGATCATCGATGATGCGTTCGACTTCGGACGGATCGCGGCGACCAACGCGCTCTCCGATGTTTATGCAATGGGCGCGCGTCCCATTTTCTGCCTAGCGATCGTCGGCATGCCGGTCGATAAAATCTCTACAAGGACGATGAATGACATTCTCGCCGGTGGTCGCAGCGTGGCCGAAGAGGCCGGCGCGCCGGTCGCCGGCGGTCATTCCATCGACGCCGCCGAGCCGATTTATGGGCTCGCAGCCCTCGGCCTCGTCGATCCGCGCAGAATGCTGACCAATGCGGGCGCGCGCGCGGGCGATGTCCTCATCCTCGGAAAGCCGCTCGGCGTCGGCGTGTTTTCAGCGGCGTTCAAGCAGAACCGGCTCGATCAACGCGGCTATGACGCCATGATCGCCTCGACCACGCGGCTTAACCGGCCTGGTGTCGATATCGCCCAGCTCGATGGCGTGCACGCCATGACCGATGTGACGGGCTTTGGTCTGTTGGGGCATCTTGGCGAGATGTGCCTGGGCGCCGGCGTGAGCGCGCATATAGAACGCAATAGCGTGCCGATGCTTGAGGGCGTCGTCGCATTGGCGCAAGCCGGCGTGAAAACGGGCGCATCCGGACGAAACTGGGCGGCCGTCTCTCATCTTGTCGCGCACGATGGCGCGTTCGCTGGCTGGGAGCGCGACCTGTTATGCGATCCGCAGACCTCCGGCGGCTTGCTCGTTGCGTGCGCGCCGTCCGTCGCGCCTGCCGTGCTTGCGGCGTTTGAAGCGCAAGGTCACGAAGGCGCCGCCGTCATTGGAAGAATTGAAGAAGGCGCGCCGCGCGTCGTCGTTGAATAGCGAGCGCAAACGCCCTGCGCCTACCAAAAGCCCCAGGCGGCCCGTTTCTTCGTATAATGATAAGGTGAAGGGTCGATCGCAGTCGCCACGCCTTCCATCTGATCCGCGAGGAGGCTGGCTGAGCCCGCCGACATGGTCCAGCCCAGATGACCGTGGCCGCAATTGAGCCAGAGCCCGCCGACCTTGGTCGGTCCGATGAAGGGCGGACCGTCCGCGCTCATCGGGCGCAGTCCTGTCCAGGGCGCCCCCTCGCTGAGCGGTGTTTGTGCGGCGAGGTCCGGCAAAAGCCGCTGAAACAGCCGGTAGAGATTGTCAATCCGGGTTTCACGGAGGGTTCGATCGGCCCCCGCGAACTCGGCCGTGCCGACAAGCCGGATACGCTCGCCCAAAGGCACGACAGCGGCGTGCATGGCGTCGTCGAGCACGGGCAATCCCGGAAGAACGGCGCCGGCCGGCGGGGTCAATGTCAGTGAATAGCCCTTGGCCGGCTGGATCGGCGGCCTGACGCCGAGCGGGCCGGTGAGAGCTGGCGCATCCACGCCGGTCGCAACGACTATGTCATCGGCGCGCATTTCCTCGCCAGTGTTCAGCTTCACGCCAGTAACGCGGTTTCGCTCGCAAATGAGCTCAGATGCGCCGGCGCCGCAGCGGACATCACCGCCCGCCCGGCGCGCATGTTCTGCGACCTGAAGCGTGAATTTGCGCGCGTCGCCGACGCGGTCAGCAGGGAAAAAGAGCGCGCCTGCAATGCGTTCACGGACGGATGCGAGCAGCGGTTCGTGCGCGATCGCGCCGTCTGTGTCGAGATCCTCAAAGGGCTGTCCCAGACTGTGCAGAAGCTCGGCCTGCCGGCGCGGCTCTGTCATCGCCTCTCTGCTTTCGAAGATTTTCATCGTGCCGCAATCGGCGCCGTCATAGTCGAGGCCAAATTGCTCCGTAAGCGCGCGAATGCGGTCGAGCGAGTAGCGCGCCAGCGCGAAATTGGCGACGGCGGCTGCGTGATGAAGGCGCGGCTGTGCGCCGTGGAGGAATTGCAGGCCCCAGAAGGCCAGGCCGGGGATGGCCTTGAAGCGCAGCTTCATGGCGGCGTACGGATCAAACAGGGAGGCCGCCAGGTGTCGCCATACGCCGGGACTGTTCCAGGGCTCCGGCATTGATGGCGTGGCCATGCCGCCATTGGCTTGGCTTGCGCCCTCCGCCAGTCCGTCGCGCGCCTCCAGGAGCACGACCTCGCGGCCGCGCGCGGCGAGTTCATGAAGCGTCGTTACGCCGATCAGGCCGCCGCCAATGATAAGGGTGCGCTTGGACATGGCTCACAATCCCACGCGACTGTGCGCCGCGCTCGGCCGGCTGACTAGCACCAAGGCGTCGGTGACGCGAGAGCTGGCGCGGGCCTATGCGCTGGCGGCGGTCTCGGTTTCGCTCGCGCTCGCGAGCGTCACCGGAACGATGGTCGGACGGACATGTGCAAAGCGCGCACGGTCGACGTCCCAGTTCTCGATGATGCGCGCAGCGAACGCCGAACGCGTCTCGCGGGCGTGCCAGGAGATGAGGTCGAAGCAGCGTTGCGCCGCTTCGTCATCCTGTAAGGGAAGCGCCTCGACGGTCTCGCCGTTCAGGCGGATGCCGAGTTCTTCATCCGGATCGTATACGAACGCTTCTCCGCCAGTCATGCCGGCGCCGAAATTATCGCCGACCGAGCCGAGAATCACGACAGCGCCGCCGGTCATATACTCGCAGGCATTGGCGCCGGCGCCTTCAACGACGGCGCGCGCGCCCGAATTGCGCACGGCGAAACGCTCGCCCGCGCGGCCGGCCGCCGCAAGGCGGCCCGACGTTGCGCCGTATAGACACGTATTGCCGATAATGGCGTCCCCATGACCTGCGCCGTAGCCCGAGCTCGCCCGGCGCGGCCAGATGACGATGTCGGCGCCGGAAAGCCCTTTGCCGACATAATCATTGGCTTCGCCTTCCAGCTCGATGCGCAGGCCCTTGGCCGAGAACGCGCCGAGCGACTGACCGGCCGCGCCGTGCAGGCGCACGGTCAAGAGCCCGTCAGGCAAGCCGTTCGCGCCGGCTTTCTTCACGATGGCGGAAGACACGCGCGCGCCGATCGCGCGATCGACATTGCGCACATTATAAGCGAGACGGACTTTCTCGCCGCGCTTCAGCGTGGGCGCGCCATCCTCGAGAATTTTTTCGTCCAGGCTCGGCGGCACTGCATTGTGCGGGTCCTCGGTCTGAGACCGCCAGCCGCCGTCGACGCGCACCAGCAAAGGGTTGAGGTCGAGATCATCGAGGCGCGGCGAGCCGCGCGAAATCTGGCGCAACAGATCGGTGCGGCCGATGACGTCGTTGAGCGAACGCGCGCCGAGCTGGCTGAGATGCTTGCGCACATCCTCGGCCAGGAAGGTCATCAGATTGACGACATGATCGGCGGCGCCGTTGAAGCGCTTGCGCAACTCTTCATCCTGCGTGCACACGCCGACGGGACAGGTGTTGGAATGGCACTGGCGCACCATCAAACAACCAAGCGCCAGCAGGGCGACGGTGCCGATGGCGAACTCCTCCGCACCCAGCATGGCGGCGACGACGATGTCGCGGCCGGAGCGCAAGCCGCCATCAGTGCGTAGACGGACGGTGTCGCGCAGCCCGTTGAGCGACAGGATCTGATGAGCTTCGGCGAGCCCGATTTCCCAGGGCAGACCGGCGAATTTGATCGACGTCAGCGGGCTGGCGCCCGTGCCGCCGGTATTGCCGGCGATATGAACGATGTCGGCCTTGGCCTTGGCGACGCCGGCGGCGACCGTTCCCACGCCCGTGGATGCGACCAGCTTCACGCCGACGCGCGCGGTCGGGTTGATCTGTTTAAGGTCGTAAATGAGCTGGGCGAGGTCTTCGATCGAGTAGATGTCGTGATGCGGCGGCGGCGAGATCAGCGTGACGCCGGGCGAGGCATGGCGCATGCGTGCGATGAAGCCGGTGACCTTATGGCCCGGCAATTGGCCGCCTTCGCCGGGCTTGGCGCCCTGAGCGACCTTGATTTCGATTTCGCGGCATTGATTGAGATATTCAGCCGTAACGCCGAACCGTCCGGATGCGATTTGTTTGACGGCGGAGTTCATATTGCCGCCGTCCGGCAGGAAGGTATAGCGCTCGGGGTCCTCGCCGCCTTCGCCGGAGACCGAGCGGGCGTTCAACCGATTCATCGCCAGATTGAGAACGCCGTGCGCTTCCTTAGAGAGCGCGCCCAGGGACATGCCCGGCGTGATGAAGCGTCGATAGATGCGGCTCGGCGCTTCGACTTCATGCAAGGGCACGGGCGCGCTGATCGGCTCGAGCCCGAACAGGTCGCGCAGCTGGATGGGCGGTTGCGCGGCGAGCGCGCCGAGATATTCAGCCCACGCAGCGCTGTCATTGTCGCGCGCGGCTTTTTGCAGGGGGGCGATCATGTCTGCGGTGACGGCGTGCGCCTCGCCGGTGGCGCGCAGCTTGTAAAATCCGCCCACGGGCAGGCTCGTCGGCGCGTTTTCGCTCCAGGCAAGCCGGTGTTGCTCGCGCACGGCCTCTTCGATGGCGGCGAGGCCGACGCCGGAAATGCGGCTGGTCATGCCCGGGAAAAACTCATCGACGACGATGCGCGAGAGACCCAGCGCTTCAAACAGACAGCCGCCGCGATAGGCCGACAGGACGGAGATGCCCGACTTGGACAGGATCTTGAGGAGGCCCGCTTCGTAAGCCTGCTTGATTGCGTCGGCGGCGGATTCGCGGGTTTGTTCGGCATGCAATCCACGTTCGACCCTGTCGGCGGCCGCTTCGAAAGAGAGATAGGGGTTGATGCAGGTTGCGCCTACGCCAAGCAGGACGGCGCAATAATGCGCATCAAAACATTCCGCAGACGTCACGGTTATCGCGCATTTGCGCCGAAGGCCGGCTTCCAGAAGCGCGCGGTGCACGCTGGCCGCGACGAGGATCATAGGCGCCGGCGCGCGCTCGTGCGATTGCATCTCGTCGGTCAGGACAAGATGCGCCGCGCCGGCTTCAACCGCGCTGATGGCTTGTTTCTTGAACTTGTTGAGCGCGCGTCTCAGATCGCCGCCGCGCCGCGATTTGCCGTCGGCGGGGAAGGTGCAGTCAATCGTTTCCGTTTCATCTGCGAGCAGCTCGCGCAGCCGCGTCATCATGCCGTTTGTAAGCAGAGGGCCGTCGAGGCTGAGTATTTCCGGCAACTGAGCATCGCCGCCGGAGAGTGCGCCGAGATTGCGGAAACGCGTGCGCAGGCTCATCACGCGCTTTTCGCGCAAGGGGTCGATCGGCGGATTGGTGACCTGCGAGAAATTCTGACGGAAATAATGGCTGAGCGGGCGATAGCGCGAGGACAGGATCGCGGGCGGCGCATCATCGCCCATGGAGCCGACGGCTTCCTTCGCGTCATCGATCATCGGCGCGAGCACCATTTCGAGGTCTTCGCGCGTCAGCCCGGCGGCGTTGAGCCGGCGGGTCAGTTCGTGTTCGTCATATTGGCGCGGTTCCGGGCCCGGACCAATTTCGGGCTCGATGTCGCGAACGGGCGCCGCAAGCGCGACATAGTCGCGCTGATCGGCTACGGCGTCGAGCAATTCCGCTTCGTCGTAAAAACGCCCGGCCTTCAGATCCACGCCGATCATGCCGCCGGGACCCACCGCGCCGCGCTTGATGATGCGCTCGTCTTCGATGAGGCACATGCCGGCTTCCGAGCCGACGCTGAGAATGCCGTCATCCGTCACCGCCCAGCGCAAAGGGCGCAGTCCGTTGCGGTCAAGCCCGGCGACCGCCCATTGACCGTCACACGCCGCGATGGCGGCGGGCCCGTCCCAGGGCTCGACGATCGCATTGGAGTAGGCGTAGAGCGCGCGACGCTTTTCCGACATGTCATAGCGCGCCGACCAGGCCTCCGGGATCAACATCGCCTTGACCAGCGGCAGATCGCGACCGCTGCGCAGGAGCGCCTCAAAGGCATTGTCGAGGGCGGCGGAGTCTGAGGCGTCGGGCTGAATCACCGGCCGCATGACATCGGCCTTGTCGCCGAAAATGTCTTCAGACAGACCGATTTCGTGGCTGCGCATCCAGTTCTTATTGCCGTTCAGCGTGTTGATTTCGCCGTTATGGGCGAGCGCGCGGAAGGGCTGGGCGAGACGCCATTTCGGGAACGTGTTGGTCGAATAGCGCTGATGGAAAATCGCCGCGCTCGAAACGAACGCCTCATTGGCGAGGTCGGGATAAAACGCTTCGATCTGTTCGGCGAGGAACAGGCCCTTATAGACAAGCGTGGTCGATGACAGCGAGCAGACATAGAACTCGTTCAGACCGTCGCTGCGCGCCTGTCGTTCCATTCTGCGGCGCACCGCATAAAGAGCTTTTTCTAGCTCGGCGGCGTCGCGCTTTTCGGGGTCGTAAAACAGGACCTGCTCGATCTCGGGCCGCGTCGCTTCGGCCTTGGCGCCGATGACCGAGGGGCGCACCGGGACCTGGCGCCAGCCATAGAGATTAAAGCCGCCGCGCAGCACCTCGGATTCAACGATCGTGCGCGCGCGTTCCTGGGCGCGCAGCTCCGTACGCGGCAGAAAAATCATGCCGACGCAGATATCCTGATCACGCGGCTCCTGGCCGGTTCGCTTCACCTGGTCGCGGAAAAAGCCTTGCGGCACGTCAAGGCTGAGACCGGCGCCGTCGCCGGTCTTGCCGTCCGCATCCACCGCGCCGCGGTGCCAGACCGCCTTGAGCGCGCCCAGCGCCAGCGTGACAACTTCGCGCCGAGGCGCGCCGTCAATCGCAGCGACGAGCCCGACGCCGCAAGCGTCGCGTTCCTTGTTCGGATCATAAGCGCCTGCGGCTTCAAGGCGTGCGGCGTTTTCCGCCTGGCGCGCGAGCAAAGCGCGCGCGGCGTTGATTTCGTTTTCGCGCCTGGTCATGCCGAAACAGCCTCCGCCTGCGACTGAGCGCGAGCGGCCAGCCAGTCATCGATCTGATCGGCCGCTTCGAGGCCGTCGCGCAACGCCCAGACGACCAGCGAGGCGCCGCGCGCCACGTCGCCGGCGGCGAACACGCCGTCAATCGAGGTCATGCCGGCGCCGATTTCAAAGCCGGCGGGCCGGCCGAACGGCGTCACCGCGAGCGTGCCGCGCGGGGTTAGCTCCAAGACGGGCGCATCGAACATGGTTGGCGGATCTTCCGGATCGAAGCCGAGCGCGGTGATGATGAGGTCGGCCTCGAGATCGAAGCCGCCGCCGGGCGTTTCTTCCGGCGCCTGACGGCCGCTGGCGTCGGGCGGGCCGAGGCGCATGCGCGCTGCGCGCAAGCCCGAGACTTCATCGCCGCGGGTCAGGACCGCCTTGGGCGAGGCGAGCCACTCAAAGCGCACGCCTTCTTCCTCGGCGGCGGCGACTTCGTGCGCAGAGCCGGGCATATTGGCGCGGTCGCGGCGATAGAGACACGTGGTCGAAACAGCGCCCTGGCGTACGCTCGTGCGCACGCAATCCATCGCCGTGTCGCCGCCGCCGATGACGATGACGCGTTTGCCCTCAGCATGCGGTGCATCGGGTGCGCGTTCATCGCCAAGGCCGTCGCGATTGGCGGCGGTGAGGAAGTTCATCGCTTTGACCACGCCCTGCGAGCCGACGCCGGGCACGCGCAATGTGCGCGGATCATAAACGCCGACGGCGATCAAAACGGCGTCATGGCGCGCGCGCACGTCGTCAAAGGTCGTTTCGCCGCCGATATCGGCGTTGAGTTCGAACGTGACGCCGGCGTCGATCAGGCGCTGGGCGCGGCGCTCGACGATGTGTTTTTCCAGCTTGAAGTTGGGAATGCCATAGATCAGCAGGCCGCCAATGCGGTCATGGCGATCATAGATCGTGACCGCATGGCCGCGTGCGCACATACGCTCCGCCGCCGCGAGGCCGGCGGGACCTGCGCCGATGATGGCGACATTAAAGCCGCTCGCCGGACCGACGCTGACCGGCTTGACCCAGCCTTCGCGCCATGCGCGGTCGGTGAGGTGCTTTTCAACAGCGCCGATGGTGACCGCGCCATGGCCGGATTGTTCGATCACGCAGGCGGCTTCGCAAAGGCGGTCTTGCGGACAGATGCGGCCGCACACCTCGGGCATGGGATTGGTCGCCTCGGAGAGTTCATAGGCTTCGCGCGCGCGTCCTTCAGCGGCCGCCTGCAGCCAGTCCGGGATGTTGTTGCGCAAGGGACAACCGGACTGACAGAAGGGCACGCCGCATTGCGAGCAGCGTCCGGCCTGGGACGAGGCGGCGGGCACGGAAAACGGATCGCGGATCTCGTTGAAATCCTGCACGCGCGCATCGGCCGGCCGCTTATGCGGCGGCTCAGGGTCGCGCGAGACGAATTTCAACAAGTGGTCGCCCATTTTTACCTCAAAATTCAGCTATTCGCGAAAAGTTCTGCCTTCGCTATATGGCAATAAGCCAGGGCGGGGCAACGCTTTCCCAGTTTCGCAGGTGCACACTAAGGCGATGTGGAGTCGCGACGCAAACCTCTGTCTGCGCTCTGCTCTGATTTCGCCGTGCAGAGGCGCGTTTCATCGCGTCTTTGAATTCACGCCTCAGGATGCGGCTTGGATATTGACGCAAGCCCGGGGCGAACGTCACACCGCGAGGGACGGCGGCGCTGGGGCGTTGCGACAACCCGTGCTTGGAGGATGGCGATGACGGCTGCGAGTGATTTCAACGGCAAGACGGTCATTGTCACGGGCGCGGGCGGCGCGCTTGGCGGTGTCGTTGCGCAATGCGCGGCGGCGCGCGGCGCGCGGCTGGGCCTGATCGATTATGCGCAATTGAATGACGAGCTTGTCGCCGGGGCGGGCGACGGCGCCGTCGCGCTCTCGGGCGTCGACTTGACCGACCCCGATGCGGCCGCGCGCGCCATCGACGCCGTGCTTGAGCAGGCGGGGCGTTTGGATGCGCTGATCAATATTGCGGGCGGATTTGTCTGGCAGACCGTTTCGGACGGTGACGCCGCCACGTGGGATCGCATGTACGCCATGAACGTAAAAACGGCGCTGAACGCCACAAAAGCGGCCTTGCCGCACATGACCGCCGCAGGCGCGGGTCGCATCGTCAATGTCGGCGCGGCGGGAGCTGTCAAGTCTGCGGCGGGCATGGGCGCTTATGCGGCGTCGAAAGCGGGCGTGATGCGCCTTACCGAAAGTCTCGCTGAAGAGCTCAAGGATCAGGGCGTCACGGTGAACGCCGTGCTGCCGACCATTATCGACACGCCGACCAATCGCGCCGACATGCCTGATGCGGACTTTTCACGCTGGGTCGCGCCCGTCGATTTGGCCGCGGCGATCTTGTTCCTCGCCAGCGACGCCGCGCGCGCGGTCACGGGCGCGCTCTTGCCGGTGCCCGGTCGCGTTTGAGAGTAATTTTCAAGTGGCTCGAGGCGGTCGGGACAGAGTGTCGCAGTTATCGCGCGCGCAGCCTTAATCACGCTGCGATGCGTCGGGATTTTCGATCAATTATTTTGGGCATGCGTCAGTCTGCGCGGTGTTCACGTCCTAAGAGTCCTGCTTTCTTGCGAACATCAAACTGCGGTTCGTCGTGACCGCGTTTCAAATGTTCGCAAAGCGGGGGCGAAAGTGAGCACTGACAGCGCCGCACGAGGCCACTGGGGCTTGGACGTATTTCTGCAGCTGGCGATCCTGGTCGGCTGTGCATTTTATGCCGTCATCGCGGTCGCGCAGGCCGGCGATAGCGGGATGGCCATTCACGGCTGGTTCTTCCTGATCTTGTTCGTTGCCTGGATCGTCGGCATTTGCATGCGCTACGGCTTCGGCGCGCCGGTCTGGGATCAGACCCGCTATGAAGACGGCATCATCAAATGGGGCGTGTTCGCGACGGCGTTCTGGGGCGTGGCGGGCTTTCTCGTCGGCCTCGTCATCGCGCTGCAGCTCGCTTTCCCGAACCTTTTCTATTTTGAGCAGTTCGGCTGGACGAATTTCGGCCGTCTGCGCCCCTTGCACACCAGCGCAGTGATTTTCGCCTTCGGCGGCAACGCTCTGATCGCGACGTCATTCTATGTCGTGCAGCGTACGACCCGCGCGCGGCTGGCCGGCGGGCTATGGCCGTGGTTCGTGTTCTGGGGCTTCAACCTGTTCATCGTGATCGCCGCGACCGGCTATCTCCTCGGCATCACGCAGTCCAAGGAATACGCCGAACCCGAGTGGTACGCCGATCTGTGGCTGACCATAGTCTGGGTGGTCTATCTCCTAGTGTTCCTCGGCACGCTCTGGAAACGCAAGGAGCGCCACATCTATGTGGCGAACTGGTTCTATCTCGCCTTCATCGTGACCATCGCGATGCTCCATATCGTGAACAATCTGGCCATTCCGGTTTCGTTCACGAGTTCGACATCGGTGATCGTCTGGGCGGGCGTTCAGGATGCGCTGACGCAGTGGTGGTACGGCCATAACGCCGTCGGCTTCTTCCTCACCGCGGGCTTTCTTGGGATCATGTATTACTTCATTCCCAAGCGCGCCGAGCGGCCGGTCTATTCCTACCGCCTGTCCATTGTTCACTTCTGGACGCTGATCTTCATCTATATCTGGGCGGGACCGCACCATCTTCACTACACGGCGCTTCCGGAATGGGCGCAGACGCTGGGCATGGTGTTCTCGGTGATGCTGTGGATGCCGAGCTGGGGCGGCATGATCAACGGGCTGATGACGCTGTCGGGCGCGTGGGACAAGCTGCGCACCGATCCCGTCATTCGAATGATGGTCGTCTCAGTCGCCTTTTACGGCATGTCGACCTTTGAAGGCCCGGTCATGTCGGTCCGTGCGGTGAACTCGCTTTCTCACTATACGGACTGGACCATCGGCCACGTGCATTCCGGCGCGCTCGGCTGGGTCGGCTATATCTCGTTCGGCGCGCTTTATTGCCTGACGCAATGGCTCTGGAAACGCCGCCGGCTTTATTCCTACGCGCTGGTGGAGTGGCATTTCTGGATCTCCACGCTCGGCATTCTGCTCTACATCACCTCCATGTGGGTGTCGGGCATCATGCAGGGCCTGATGTGGCGCGCCTATAACGAGTTCGGTTTCCTCGAATACTCCTTCGTGGAATCGGTCGAGGCGACCCATCCCTATTATGTGATCCGGGCGATCGGCGGCGGCATGTTCCTGATCGGCGCCCTGATCATGTGCTACAATCTGTGGCGCACCGCCCGCGGCGACTTGCGCGCTGCGGAAGGCGACGTCGCCGAAGCAGACGCGCGGCCCGCCGCCGCGCCGGCCGAGTAAGGGGGGCGGAGATGAACTGGCACGGCGTCTTCGAACGCAACTCGATGATTCTGCTGATCGGCATCCTGATTATGGTGTCGATCGGCGGCCTGGTGCAGCTTGCGCCGCTCTTCTATCTGGAGAACACGATTGAAGAAGTGGAGGGTGTGCGTCCGTATACCCCGCTCGAGCTGATGGGGCGCAGGCTCTATGTCCGCGAGGGCTGCTATGTCTGCCACAGCCAGATGGTCCGTCCGCTGCGCGATGAGGTGGAGCGCTACGGCCATTACAGCCTCGCGGCCGAGAGCATGTACGACCACCCCTTCCAGTGGGGCTCAAAGCGCACGGGGCCGGACCTCGCGCGCGTCGGCGGCAAATATTCCGATGAGTGGCATCGCGATCATTTCGCCAATCCGCGCGACGTGGTGCCGGAATCGGTCATGCCGCCTTACGCCTTCCTGGCCGACGCAGAGCTGGAGCTGAACGAGCTGGAAACCATTATGGGCACGCATCGCATCGTCGGCGTGCCGTATAATGACGAGATGATTGAAGCGGCGCAGAGCGACATCGCTGCCCAGCTCGATCCGTTCTCTCCGGACTATGACGCCTTCCAGGCGCGCTA
Organism: Alphaproteobacteria bacterium; assembly: GCA_030428405.1. Taxonomy (GTDB): domain Bacteria; phylum Pseudomonadota; class Alphaproteobacteria; order Caulobacterales; family Maricaulaceae; genus JAUIEH01. The sequence continues at coordinate 3,815 of JAUIEH010000013.1, read as the reverse complement.
TCCCGGCGCGGTGATGCGCGATTTCGACGGCGATCCTGATCGCGTCACCGAACTCGACGCGATGATCGCTTACCTCCAGGCGCTCGGCACTATGGTCGATTTCGACGAATATGAAGCCGACGCGCCCGAGAATCTGAGGTGATGCGATGACATATGAAACCGTCGCCCGTTTCGCCCAGACTTGGGGGCTCATCTACGTGATGGCCCTGTTCGCCGGCGTGCTGGTCTATGCGCTTTGGCCGCGCAACCAGCAAAAATTCGATCACGCCGCGAGAATTCCGCTTGAAGAGGACGAGCTATGAGCACGCCGGACAACGAGCGCGAAATCGACGCCGTATCGGGCGTTGAGACGACCGGTCATGAGTGGGACGGCATCAAGGAGCTGAACAATCCCTTGCCGCGCTGGTGGCTGTGGATCTTCTACGCCTGCATCATCTGGGCCGTCATTTACATGGTCTTCATGCCAGCCATTCCGGGTCTTCCGGGAGCGGAAGGCGCAACGCGCGGACTGCGCAACCACTCCGAACGCGTCAATGTCGCGCGCGACATGGCGGCGCTGGAAGAAGCGCGGTCGGTCTATTTCAGCCGACTGACGGAAGCTGATCTAAGCGAGATCGAGAGCGATCCGGAATTGCTCACGATTGCGCTGGCGGCGGGCGAGTCCGCGTTCGGCGACAATTGCGCGACGTGTCACGGCGCCGGCGCCCAGGGCGCGCGCGGCTATCCCAATCTCAATGACGATGTCTGGCTGTGGGGCGGCACGCTCGAGGAGATTCGCCGCACGATCCGTTACGGCATCCGCTCCGAGCATATGGAGACGCGGATGGGCGACATGCCGGCCTTTGGCCGCGACGAGTTGCTGAGCCGCGAGGAAGTCAACGACGTCGCCGAATATGTGCTGAGTCTGTCCGGCCATAGCGAAGACGCCGCCGCGGTCGATCGCGGGGCGGAGACATTCGCAGCGCAATGCGCGGTGTGTCACGGCGACAATGCAATGGGCAATCGCGATCTCGGCGCGCCGAATCTGACGGATACGGATTGGCTCTATGGCGGCGACCGCGAAACCGTCCGCGAGACGATCTGGTCGGCGCGCAATTCGACGATGCCGGCCTGGGAATCCAGGCTCGACGACGCCGTCATTACGGCGCTCGCCGTTTATGTCCATTCGCGCGGCGGCGGCGAGGAGGACTGAGCCTCGCTGCGTTCGCGTAACGAGGAACAGGAAAGACCCGCTTTATGACGACGCAGAGTCCAGCGTCACGCAGTCCCGGAGCGCAAGGCGAGCCAGCGCCTCAGGAGGCGGCGGTCGGCGTGCATCGCATCGATGTCACGCCGGTCAACGCTGCTGCGAACCGTAAACTCTATAAGGCGCGCGAGCCGATCTATCCCAAGCTCGTGCACGGACCGTTCCGTGCGTTCAAGTGGGTGTTTCTCGCCTTTTCGCTGCTCGTCTATTACGGGCTTCCATGGGTGCGCTGGCCGCGCGCTGTCGGCGAGCCTGACCAGGCCGTGCTCGTCGATTTCGAGGGGCGGCGGTTTTATTTCTTCTTCATCGAGATCTGGCCGCAGGAAGTCTATTACATCACCGGGCTGCTCATCATCGCAGCCCTGTCGCTCTTTCTGGTGACGTCGCTGTTTGGCCGCGTGTGGTGCGGCTATGCCTGCCCGCAAACGATCTGGACGGATTTGTTCATCGCCGTGGAGCGCTTTTTCGAAGGCGACCGAAATCAGCGCATGCGGCTGGACAAGGCGAAATGGTCGCCCAACAAATTGGCGCGCAAGCTGGGCAAACATATTGTCTGGCTGCTGATCGCATTTGCGACCGGCGGCGCCTGGATTCTCTATTTCCACGACGCGCCCAGCCTGGCGCGCGACTTCTTTCTCGGTCAGGCGCCGGCGACCGCCTATATTTTCGCCGGCATTTTGACGTTCACGACCTATTCGCTCGCCGGCATGATGCGCGAGCAAGTGTGCACCTATATGTGCCCGTGGCCGCGCATTCAGGGCGCGATGACGGATAATGAAACGCTCGAAGTGACCTATCGCGCCGAACGCGGCGAACCGCGCGGCCCCCATCGCAGAGGTGAAAGCTGGGACGGGCGCGGCGACTGCATCGACTGCAAGCAATGCGTGGCGGCGTGTCCGATGGGCATCGACATTCGCGACGGCGATCAGCTCGAATGCATTAATTGCGCGCTCTGCATCGATGCGTGCGACGCCATCATGGTCAAGATCGAACGCCCCAAGGGGCTGATCGCTTATGACAGCCGCGCCAACACCCAAAAGCGCCTGGGCGCGGCCAAGCGCGGCACGCGGATATTACGGCCGCGGACGATATATTACGCCGTCGCGCTGGCGCTTGTGTCCGTCGTGATGCTGGTCGCGTTTTCCTCACGCTCTACGATCGACTTGAATGTCCTGCGCGACCGCAACCCGAATTATGTTCAGCTTTCTGATGGTTCGGTGCGCAACGGCTATACGGTCAAGATCATCAACAAGAACAATACCGAGCAGACCTACCGCCTGACGATTGACGGACCGGCCGGCCTGAGCGTCTCCGTTGTCGGCGCGCCCGATGCCGGTCCTGAGCCTGAATTCACCGTCGGACCCGACCAGGTCGGAAGGTTCCGCGTCTATGTGACCTTGCCGCGCGAAGCGCTGACGGCGGCCTCCTTGCCACTGACGTTCACGGTGAGTGAAACTGCGACGCAGACCGAGGCGGTCAATCCGACCATGTTCCAGACGGGCGTCGGCCAATGACAACGCGCGCGCAAAACCGGATCACGGGGTTTCACGTCCTCTTCGGCATGGTTGCGTTCTTCGCGGTCGTGATCGGCGTGAATGTGATCTTCATCACCCGCGCCATCTCCACCTTTCCGGGGGAAGAGGTCCATCGCGCTTATACGCGCGGGGCGGCCTATAACGAGACGTTGGAGGCGCGCGCCCGCCAGGCCGAGCGCGGCTGGACGGCCAGCATCGGCTTTGCGCCGTGGGGCGAGGACTATGTTCTCGTGGTTGAGCTGCGCGACGCTGACGGTCAACCTCTCGGCGGGTTGAACGTGAACACAATGCTTGAACGACCGGCCACGACTGCGCTCGATCGTAGCGTCACGCTCGAGGATGCCGGCGACGGGCGCTATGTCGCCGCGCTGACCGGTGTCGACGCGGGCGCGTGGAATGTCCGTGTTGCAACGGAGTTCTCTGACGGCGCAGCGTTTGAGGCGCGCCGGTCGCTGGTGCTGCGATGACCCATATCGCGCCGACCGCCGACATCATGGGCTGTCCGACCACACGGGAAGAAGCGCCCACGCGTGACGACGTGATCGATCCGACGCCGTTTATCCGCAATCGCGCGCCGGGAGACAGTGTCGCCGAACTGATGGTGCGTGGCGCGCGCTGCGGCGCCTGCATTCGCAAGATTGAAGACGGGCTCGGCGCGCTTGAAGGCGTCAGCGAAGCGCGGCTGAATCTTTCAACGGGCCGCTTACGGATTAATTTCGACGAGCGCGTCTTGCGCGCGATTGAGCTGCCGCGCACGCTTAAGGCGTTGGGCTATGACGCATTTCCCTTCGACATCCAGGCGGCTGAAGCCGAAGCCGACACGGAAGGGCGCAAGCTCTTGCGCGCGCTCGCGGTCGCAGGCTTCGCGGCGGCGAATATCATGCTCTTGTCCATCTCGGTCTGGGCCAATGACGGCGAGATGGGCGAAGCGACGCGCAGGCTGTTCCACTGGCTGTCCGGCTTGCTCGCCGTGCCTGCCGCGCTTTATGCGGGCCGGCCGTTCTTTTCCTCCGCGCTCAAAGCATTGCGCGCCG
>JAUIEH010000418.1 GCA_030428405.1 Alphaproteobacteria bacterium | reverse complement strand
CGCGACGCGGGAGACCTCATAGGGCCCGTAAGGCTGCACCTTGCGCGTCCGGTAAAACCGGGTGAGGCGGTCGACGACCTGCGCGCAAGGATAGGACCCGCCCGCATTCTCGAAAAACGCCTGGCCGCGCAGAGCCGGTTCTTTGAAGGCTGGAAACTGGCTGCGCACGAAATCGAGGTCAAACTGCACGTCATGGTCTCGCGATTTGGGAAGGAAGCGGGCGGACCGTGGCGGTTGGCGGATCGGGCTTCAAGCCCGCGCGCGTCGATTTGCGCGGTTTTGCGCGGCGACGGACGCGCATATCCGGTGTGCGCCGCAAAAATCGGCGCTTCGGGTTTCGTCCGGCGGGCGCGCGCCATATGTCTAACGCTTCTTATCGAGAGACGATCAATCCGTGACAGACGCTTCGCAAGCAGACGCCGTCGACCGCGACCGCGGATCGAGCTTCGCCGCCGAGATGGAGCGCGACAGCGAGCATCGGCAAAAAGCGCGCAGCATGAAGCCTTTGCGCCGGCTGATGCCGTTCGTGCTGGCTTATCCCGGCATGCTCGGCGCCTTTGCGGTGTTCCTGGTTCTGGCCTCGACTTTGACGCTGCTCCTGCCCGCGGCGTTCCGGCTGGTGGTCGATTGCGGATTTAACGGCGCGGCGAATTCGGCGGAATGCGAGGCGTTCTCACTGGGTGAGGGGCTGGCCGGCTATTTCATCGCCGGCATCGCCGTCGCCTTTCTGCTCGGGCTCGCCAGCGCGTTTCGATATTACTTCATCACCAAGCTGGGTGAGCGCGTCGTCGCGGATCTGCGGCGTGCGGCCTATGACCATGTGCTGAGCCTCAGCCCCGGCTTTTACGCCTCGACGCGCACGGGCGAAGTGCTCTCGCGCCTGACGACGGACACCACGCTCATCCAGACCGTGGTCGGCTCCTCTGTCTCCGTCGCCATCCGTACGATCGCGACCACGCTCGGCGCGCTGGTGTTGATGGTGGTCGTCAGCTGGCAGCTCGCTTTGATGGTGCTTGCGCTCGGCCCCATCATATTGGGACCGATCGTCATGTTCGGCCGGCGCGTGCAACGCTTGTCGCGCTCCTCTCAGGACAATCTCGCCGAAGCCTCCGCGCGCGCCAGCGAAAGCCTGCGTGCGGTGGAAACCGTCCAGGCGTTCACGCGCGAGCCCGAAGAGCGCGCCAATTTCGCGCGCGCGGTCGAGGCGACTTTCGATGTCTCGCTGCGCCGCATCCGCGTGCGCGCCGTCATGACCGCGCTGATCTTCTCGGTCGTCTTATCCGGCGTCATTGGCGTCTTGTGGTTCGGCGCCGTACAGGTCGAAGGCGGCCATGTGACGCCCGGCGCGATGACGCAATTCGTCATGTACGCCTTCATCGCGGTCAGCGGCGTCGGCATGCTGACGGAAACCTATGCCGAGGTGATGCGGGCGGCCGGCGCGACCGAACGCATCATGGAGATCTTGGCCGCCCGACCCGACATCACGGCGCCGGAGACGCCGGCGCATCTTGATCAGCCTGTTGCCGGCGAAGTCACGTTCGAGGACGTCGCCTTTTCTTATCCTTCGCGGCCGGGCGAAACCGCGCTGAACGGCGTTTCCTTGACCGTCAAGCCGGGCCAGACCGTGGCGCTGGTCGGACCGTCCGGGGCCGGAAAAAGCACGATGTTCCAGCTCATCATGCGGCTTTATGATCCGACCAGCGGGCGCATCCTGCTTGACGGCGCCGATCTGCGCACGCTCGACCCTGCGGAGCTGCGCGCCGCCATCGCCATCGTGCAGCAAAACGCGCCGCTTTTCGGTGGTTCGGTTGCGGACAATATTCGCTTCGGCCGCTCGGATGCGAGCGATGACGAAGTCGTCGCCGCAGCGAAATCGGCCAATGCGCACGACTTCATCGCCGCGCTGCCGCAGGGCTATGACACCCAGCTCGGCGAGGGGGCTGCGACGCTCTCAGGCGGGCAGCGCCAGCGCCTCGCCATTGCGCGCGCGATCATTCGCAACGCGCCGCTCTTGTTATTGGATGAAGCCACCAGCGCGCTCGATTCCGAAAGCGAGCAGGCCATTCAGGAAGCCTTCGCCACGATCTCGCAGGACCGCACGACCATCGTCATCGCGCATCGGCTCGCCACCGTCAGGCGCTCCGACGTCATCGTGGTGATGGAGGACGGCCGCATCGTCGACACCGGCACGCATGACGAGCTGATCGCCAATGGCGGTCTTTATGCGCGCTATATCGAGCTGCAATTCGGTCGGGCCGACGAACACGTCCCGGCGTGAGCGCATAGATGGACGGGCGCGACATCGCGGTCATCGGGGCGGGCATGGCCGGTCTCGCCTGTGCGCAGCGCCTGGCCGCGCGCGGCGCTTCAGTGCGGGTGTTCGAGAAAGCGCGCGGCGTCGGCGGGCGCATGGCGACGCGCCGTATAGAGACGACCGCCGGGCTGGCGCGGCTCGACCATGGGGCGCAATTCTTCACGGCGCGCGATCCGCGTTTCGCTGATGCGGTCCGGAAATGGGCGCTGTTTGGTTGCGTTGGGCCGTGGGACGTCGAGACGTCGCCGGTGCAAGCTGATGATCAGGGCGCACAACGCCATGTCGGCTTACCGACAATGAGCGGCCTGCCCAAAGCGATGGCTAAGGGGCTCGATGTCAGCGTAAACGCGCGCGTCATCGCCATAGAAGGCGGACGCGGCGCATGGACGCTTCGCTTTGCCGACGGCGAGGCGACGGGACCATTCCGCTCGGTCGTCGTTTCAGCGCCCGCCCCGCAGACGGCTGAGCTTCTCGATGGCGTCGCGCCGCAAATTGCGCTTGGCGCGCGCTCGGCGCGTCTGGAGCCGTGCTGGGCGGCCATGCTCGTCTTCGATCACGGCGCAGCGCTTTCATTCGTTGACGGAGAACAGGCA
>JAUIEH010000012.1 GCA_030428405.1 Alphaproteobacteria bacterium | reverse complement strand
TCGGGATCGAGTTCCTGCGCGACCTCAAAGGAGCGCATCGCCTCGGCGTGGTTGAAGGCGTGCAGCATCAACAGGCCCTGGTCGAAATAGGCCCGCGCCTCGGCATTCGAGGTGGTGATGTCGATACGCTCGGCGCCGAGCCCGGACATCAGCGGCGGCGCGCCTTCCGGCCGGTCGGCTTCTATCGTCTGCGCATAGGCGGTCGCTGCGCTCAAGAAAAAGCCGCGGCGCGAACCAAAGCGGCTCATCTCGCGCGGTCGGCACATGGATTGAGCGAGTGCAAGGGGATCGAAGGCCGACACGCGCAAATCGGGCTGGACGCGCTCGCCGCCCGGCAGGAGCGTTGCGGTCGCCGCCAGTCCGGCGCCGGCTGCAATTGCTGCAAGATACCAAGTTCGCATGAAGGCCTCCTTTGCGTCGCGACAAGACGAAAAGGATGAGACATCTGCGCGACGCGTTTGTGTTGAAAAACGCGCCAAAGCTTGGAATGTCAAGGCGAATGGCCCGGAGACCGTGCGCGCGCAGTCTAGCGTGTTGTTATGAGCGCACTTTTACATAGGAGCCGGGCGCGGGTTCGATCGGCTTCAGCGGACCGTTTTCCGGATCGCGCGCATCCACGTCTTCGCCGGAGTGCTGGCCGAGCCAGGCGTCCCAGTCCTCCCACCAGGAGCCGGGATGTTCTTCTGCGCCGCTGAGCCAGTCCTCGGTCGTTTCGGGCAGGGCGTCGTCGTCGCGCAGCCAGTGCTGATATTTTTCAGCGATCGGAGGATTGATGACGCCTGCGATATGGCCGGAACCTGCGAGCACGAAGCGCAGCGGGCCGCCGAACAGCTTGGCCCCGCGATAGACCGAGGCGAAGGGGGCGATGTGGTCCTCGCGGCTCGCCTGCATATAGACGGGCAGCTCGACCTCGCCGAGATCGAGTTTTTCGCCCTTGATGGTGAGCTGGCCGTTGGCGAGGGCGTTGTTGCGGTAGAATTGGCGCAGATAATAAAGGTGGATCGTCTTGGGCAGCCGGGTCTGGTCTGCGTTCCAGAACAGCAAATCGAACGGACGCGGATCGTTCCCGAGCAGATAATTATTGATGACGAAGGACCAGATGAGGTCATTGGCGCGCAACATGTTGAACACGTCCGCCATGGTCTGGCCGTCGAGCACGCCGCCATTGGCGTCCATGCGGCGCTCAATCTCGGCGAGCCAGTCATCGCTCGTGAACATCAAAAGATCGCCCGCGAGCTCGAAATCCATCTGTGCAGCGAAGAAAGTGGCCGAAGCGATGCGCTCATCGCCCTGACGTTTCATATAAGCGAGCGTGGAGGCGAGAAGCGCGCCGCCAATGCAGTAGCCGACCGTATTGACCTTTTCAGCCCCGGACTGTTCCAGCGTTGCTTCAAGCGCAGCGTAGACGCCTTCGTCCATATAATCTTCGAATGTTTTGTCCTTATGCGACGCATCGGGATTGACCCAGGAGACGAGAAACACCGAGTGGCCGCGATCAAGCAGCCATTTCACCATCGAATTATCCGGCCGCAGATCGAGAATGTAGAACTTGTTGATCCAGGGCGGGAAAAAAAGGATCGGCGTTTCGTGCTGCGTCTCCGTCGTCGGCGTGTACTGAATAAGCTGGATGAGGTCGTTCTGGTAAATCACGCTTCCCGGCGTCGCCGCGACATCGCGGCCGACTTCAAATTTGTCGAGGTCGGTCTGGCTGATCGACAGCCGGCCGCCGCCGCGCTCAATATCGGCGGCGAGATTGCGCAACCCGCGCGCGACATTGGCGCCGCGCGTTTCGACAAGCTGTTTGAGAACGTCGGGATTGGTCAGCGCAAAATTCGTCGGCGCGAAAGCATCCGCGAGCTGCTTGGTGAAGAAGGCGACCTGACGCTTGGCGCTCTCATCAACGCCGTCGACATTTTGCAGCGTCTCGACCAGCCAGTTGCTGGTCAGGAGATAGCTCTGCTTGATGATGTCGAAAACGGGGTTTTCCGACCATTCTTCCGAGCGCCAGCGCTTGTCGCCCTTTTGCGGCGCAACGGCGTCTTTGGCGTCGCCGCCTTGCGCGAAATGCTGCGCAGCCGAGCCCCACAATTCCATATAGCCCTGCCAGAGCCGCATCTGCGCTTCGGCCGCGCGGCCCGGGTCGTTGGCGAGCCCGGCCATCACCTTGGTCATGTCCGGCGCAATCTTGAACGGGTCAGGGTCGATCGCGTCAGGCCCCTTGGCGTAGCTCTTCATCGCCGAGGCGCCGAGCGCGGAATGCGCGCTCGCCATGGCTTCCGACATGGCGCGCGAAAAGCCTTCGATCGCTTCGATTTGCTCGCTCGTCAGCTGCCCCCAGGGGACGTCAAACGGGCCGGTGGGCTTTTCCTCGGTCATACTCGTCTCCGGTCGCGGCGATTCGGCGGCCTGTTTCAATCGTGGCACACTCCGCTGCCGGGGTGTAGAACATCGCCGGATTCACCGGGAACGAAACGAGCGCTAAGGAATAATCGCATGCGCGCAGCATTGGCCTTCATTCTCGCGGGCGCAGCCTTGAGCGCTTGTTCCTCGATGCCTGATGCGCCGAGCGATGAGGCTGCGTGGATCGACGAGCGTGAGGGCAGCGGGCTCTCGGGCTATCCCGCGCTGCGCGACATTCCTGAAGTTCCCGACGATTTGCGCACGGCTTCGGAATTTGAAGGGCTGGCGTCGGATCTTGAGAGCCATCGCAACGACGTCCTGACGGATGAGCGCGCAAACGAAGCGGCTGCGCCGCGCGAGACGAGCGCAGACGAGTTCGCCGCTCAGGCGCGAGCTAGGGTGCGCCGCGACGTCGAAGCCCTCGATCCGAGCGGCGATCCGGCGCGCCGGCGCGATTAAGACCTTCGTCTCCGCTTCAATCATTCGTCGAGTTCCGTCATGGACCCCATCGGCTCATATAAGATTAAACGTCTGCCGCCTTACGTCTTCGAAGAGGTCAACCGCCTGAAGATGCGCGAGCGCGCGCGCGGCGTGGATATTATCGATTTCGGCATGGGCAATCCGGACCTGCCCGCGCCCGAACATGTCATCGACAAGCTTTGCGAGACTGCGCGCAAGCCGCGCACCAATCGCTATTCCAGCTCGCGCGGCATTCCGGGCCTGCGTAAAGCTTGTGCGCGCTATTATCAGCGCCGCTTCGGCGTCGAGCTTAATCCGGACACGGAAATCGTTGCGACGATGGGCTCGAAAGAGGGCTTTGCAAATATCGCGCACGCTATTGCTGCGCCGGGCGATGTCGTGCTTGCGCCTAACCCGTCTTATCCCATCCACGCCTTCGGTTTCATCATAGCGGGCGCGACCATCCGCCATGTCCGCGCCATGGATCCGGAAGAATATCTGCGCGGGCTGCACCAGGCCGTGCGCCATTCCGTGCCGGCTCCGATCGCAGTCGTGGTCTGCTATCCCTCAAATCCCACCGCGCAGACGGCGGGTCTCGATTTCTATAAGGAGGTCGTCGATCTCGCCCGGCGTCATGACCTCATCATTCTTTCCGACCTTGCGTATGCGGAGATATATTTCGGCGACGAACCGCCGCCCTCGATCCTGCAGATTGAGGGCGCACGCGAGCGCACGATCGAAACCATGTCCTTGTCGAAGACCTATTCGATGGCGGGGCTGCGCGTCGGATTCGCGGTCGGCGATGAGCGCCTGATCGCGGCTCTGGCGCGGGTGAAGTCCTATCTCGATTACGGCTCCTACACGCCGATCCAGGTCGCCGCCTGTGCGGCGCTGGACGGGCCGCAGGACTGTGTGGACGGCTATCGCGCGACTTACCGCGAGCGTCGCGATGCGCTGGTCGATGCGTTTGCGCGCGCGGGCTGGCCGGTGCCGGCGCCGGAGGCCTCCATGTTTGCCTGGGCGCCTTTGCCGGAGAGCTTCCTCGAAGAAGGCTCGCTGGAGTTTTCCAAGCGTCTGATTGAAGAGGCGGGCGTCGCCGTTTCGCCGGGCATCGCCTTTGGCGAGCATGGCGAGGGCTTTGTGCGCATCGCGCTGGTTGAAAATGAGCAGCGCATCCGGCAAGCCGCACGCAACATCAAGAAGCTGTTGAACGCTGCGCCGGGCGCGCGCGCTCACGCGGCCGAGTAGCGAATCCGTTCAAGCTGATCTCGGCCGAGATTGGCGAGCAGACATAAAAAGCAGGGGATAGTCATGAACGCCACTGAAGCGGCGGCATTGCGCGGGCTCGCGATGGAAGCGGTGCGCGCTTGTGAGGACGGCGCTGTCGCAGCAGCGCGCCTGGCCGGACGCGGCGACGAAAAGGCCGCCGATCAGGCCGCCGTCGACGCGATGCGCACGGCGCTGAACCAGATCGAAATGCGCGGCCGCATCGTCATCGGCGAAGGCGAGCGCGATGAAGCGCCCATGCTCTATATCGGCGAGGAAGTCGGCACGGGGAACGGTCCGGAAGTCGACATCGCGCTTGATCCGCTTGAGGGCACGACGCTGACCGCCAAGGCGATGCCGAACGCGCTCGCCGTCTTGGCGTTCGCCCCGCGCGGCGGTCTCTTGCACGCGCCGGACACTTATATGGACAAGATCGCCATAGGACCCGGACCCGGCAACGAAGTCGTCGACCTCGACGCCTCGCCAGCGGAGAATGTGCGCAAGCTCGCTCAGGCGCGCGGCGTCACGCCAAATGACATCACGGTCTGCGTGCTCGACCGGCCGCGCCACGCCGACATCATCGCCAGCCTGCGCGAGGCGGGCGCGCGCGTGAACCTGATTTCTGACGGCGATGTCGCGGGCGTCATCTACACGACGCGTCCAGCGACTGGGATCGACCTCTATATCGGCCAGGGCGGGGCGCCGGAGGGCGTTCTGGCGGCGGCGGCGCTGCGCTGCGTCGGCGGACGGATGCAGGGCCGTCTGGTCTTCCGCAATGACGAGGAAATCGCGCGCGCCGAGCGCATCGGCGTAACCGATCGCGATCGCCGCTATGAGCTGAATGAGCTTGCAAGCGGCGACTGGGTGATCTTCGCGGCCACCGGCGTCACGCGCGGCGCGCTTGTCGGCGCGGTCGCACATGAAGAGGGCGCGCAATGCACGCAGACGCTCTTAATGACGTCGTTTGACCGTAGCGTGCGCGAGATCGCGTCGCGCAGGTTGAGCGAATAATGGCGGTGCGCGAGGACCTGGCGCCGGTCGAACAAGCAGCGCCCGCGCTTCTCGGCGTTGGCTGCTCGGCGACGTCGAAACGCTGGGTGCAGCGGCCCGCCGACGAGGCTCTCGCGCAAACGCTCGCTCGAATTCTCGATGCGCCCGAGGCGCTGGGCCGGGTGCTCGCGGGGCGCAGCGTGACCACCGATACGGCTGAGGATTTTCTCGCGCCCACGCTGAAGACGTTTTTCCCGGACCCCAGCTCCTTCATCGACATGGATAAGGCGGCGGGACTGCTCTGTGATGCGCTTCAGGACGGGCGCAAGGTCGCGGTCTTTGCCGATTACGACGTCGACGGCGCCAGTTCGGCCGCGCAATTGATCCGCTATTTCCGGGCCTGCGGCGCAGAGATGGATTTCTACGTCCCCGACCGGATCGAAGAAGGCTACGGACCGAGCGCGCCGGCTTTTCAGGAGCTGCAGCGGCGCGGAGCGGAGATCGTCGTCACGGTCGATTGCGGGGCCATGGCGCATGAGCCCATTCAGGCGGCCAACGCATTAGGCCTGACCGTGGTCGTGCTCGACCACCACCAGATGACCAAGGCCCCGCCCGAAGCTTTTGCCGTGGTCAATCCTAACCGCGCAGACTGTCCGTCCGGCTGTGGCCATCTCGCCGCCGCCGGCGTCACCTTCGTCCTGCTCGCAGCGCTCAACCGCGAAGGCCGCCGCCGCGGCATGTTCGAAGACGGCGAGCCCGACATCATCAAGCTTCTGGACCTCGCGGCGTTGGGAACGATCTGCGATGTCGTGCCGCTTGTGGGCGTCAATCGCGCCATCGCCGCTCAAGGCCTGAAGGTGATGGGCGAGCAGAAAAATCCCGGCCTCGCCGCGCTGACGCTGACGGCGCAGGCGCAAGGCCCCGCCACGACTTATTCGGCGGGCTTCGTCTATGGCCCGCGCATAAACGCCGGCGGCCGCATTGGTCGCGCCGATCTCGGCGCACGGCTCTTGTCCACTGACGACCCGGCGACGGCCGCCGAGATCGCCCAGGAGCTCGACGCGCTGAACCGCGAGCGCCGCGAGGTGGAGCAGGGCGTGCTCGACGCCGCCGTGGCCCAGCTCGAGGCGGATCCCGAGCTTGAGGCGCGCAGCGTCATCACCGTTGCGGGCGAAGGCTGGCATCCGGGCGTCATCGGCGTCGTCGCCGGCCGGCTCAAGGAGCGCTATGGCCGACCGACCATCGTCATCGGGCTGCCGCTTGAAGGGGCGGGCGGCTATGGCAAGGGCTCGGGCCGCTCGATCATCGGCGTGGATCTGGGCGGGGCGATTGCAGCGGCGCGCAGCGCGGGCCTGCTGGTCGAAGGCGGCGGACACGCCATGGCTGCGGGGCTGACGATCGAGCCGGACCGCGTCAGCGAGGCTGCAGCCTTTCTGGACGCGCATGTTAAGGCGCTCAACGTTTCCATGGTGCGCGAGCTGGATGTCGACGCGGTTGTCAGCGCAGCCGGCGCCAATCGCGCCCTCGCTGAAATCATCGGCAGGGCGGGGCCGTTCGGCGCGGGCAATCCCGAGCCCGTCTTCGCCATTCCCGACCTATCGGTGCGCGGCGCGCGCGAGGTTGGCAAGGGCCATCTGAAAGTGACGCTTGAGGACGCAGGCGGGGCGCGTGTCGACGCGATCGCCTTCCGCGCCGCCGACACCGGGCTGGACGCGCTTTTGGGCGTGCCTGGCGCGCGCGTTCACATCTGCGCGAAAATCGGCATCTCCAAGGGCCGCTATCTCGACGTGCGCATCGAGGACGCCGCCGAGGCGTAAACGCCCGCGCATCTCGCTCTTGCTTGGCGGGCCGGGCTTATATATATCCCGCCCTTCGGTCAGCGGGCCCTTCGTCTATCGGTTAGGACGCCAGGTTTTCAACCTGGAAAGAGGGGTTCGATTCCCCTAGGGCCTGCCACCGTAATCTCCCGTCCACCTTTACTTGAATTGATTTCAAGCGAGGCTTCGCGCCGCGTCGCTGCGCGAACGGCTCCTGACGCATGTCAGCGCCGTTCATCTTCGCCGGACGGCTCCATCCTGAGAGCCGAACAACGCGAGTTTTCTGCGAACGCCTCGCGCTCGCGAGTTAGGTTTTGCTTTCGCATCCGCGTCGGGGTGAGCCGGGCGTCGTCGGTTCAACTACATGTCAGCGATACAACGTCGACTGATAAGTCCGACCGCGTGGGTGTAGAAGAACGACGTTGACGTTCACGTAAAAGTAACTTGCTTTTGCGGCGCGTTCGCAAAATTCTTTGGAATGATGAATTCGCGCGGTGAGCGCATGAAATCGCGGACTCAGATTTTACATTCTCCCGATAGGCGAAATTGATCGTGTCGAGAAAATGAACGCCTCAAAATGGAGCGAGCCGCACGCTCCGAAGAGGCGCGTGCGGCTCGCGATAGTCTGATGAATGGAGGGTGTTTTATCTCACTCCGCGGCAGGAGGGGAAAGCTCCGATTCTATTGCAGCTATTAGGTTGTCGTCGTCCGGCGCGGTGCGCGAACGCCACGCCGCGACCGGTCTGCCGTCGCGTCCGATGAGGATTTTATTGAAGTTCCAATTCGGCTCGCCGGCCTCGCCGAGAACCTCGCGCGTCCACTGATAAAATGGGTGCGCATCATCACCACGAACATGGGTGATTTCCGTCATCGGAAAATCGATCGAGAAGTTCACTTCGCAAAATTCGCGAACGTCGTCTTCGGTCGCGAGTTCTTGATTGAAATCGTTTGACGGCACGCCTATCAATATCAGTTCTTGATCTCGATACGTCTCCCAGAGGGCCTGGAGGCCGTCATATTGAGGCGTGAAACCGCATCGTGACGCGGTGTTGACGATCAGGAGCGGTTGTCCTTCGTAAGCGGACAAAGGCATCTCCTCGCCAGTGATTGAGTTAAAGGCGAAATCCCAAGCTACTCCGCCGACAGAAGCGTCGGGTTCGGTCGCTTCCTGTGCGGTGCAGGCGCTTGTGGTTACGCCGGCGAACGCCATTGTTATGAGTAATGTTCGTGCGAGGGACATGAGGAACTCCAGTCTAGGGTTGAATGCGTTTCAATGCGGACCAGTTGAGGAGCAGGATAGCTTCGGGTTTGGTTCGTTTTGTTGAGTTGTTGTGGTAGCGTTCCCGACAAGAGGAGCAACCGAGCAATGAGCCGGGCAGATACGGCTGAAAGCCGGGACGACATGGATCTCGACCGCCAGACGGTTCGAGGCAAAGTGAAATGGTTCGACGCAACCAAAGGATACGGATTCATATCGCCGATTGACGGCAGCGCCGACCAGGACGTGCTCATCCATATAACAAGATTGCGTGAGGCGGGCTTTTCCGAGCCGCCGGAAGGCGCGCTCGTGACCTGTGAGGCGGTGACCCGCGTCAAAGGCATGCACGCTGTCGCGATCCTGGACATTGATAAGAGCGAAGCTGGTCCGATGCCGAGCGCGTCGCCGCGCACGGATGCGCCGGGGGTTGAAGCCTCCGGTCCGTTCGAGGCGGGCGCTGTGAAATGGTTTAATGGCACGCGGGGCTATGGCTTCGTCGTTCGCGACGGATTGCCGGGCGATGTGTTCGTTCACATCGAAGTGCTGCGCTCTGGCGGCATGGGGCCGCCGGAACCAGGCGATCGTATCGAGGTGCGTTGTGCGGAAGGGGCCAAGGGTCTGGTCGCCGTTCAAGCTCGAAAACCGGGCACAGGTCAGTAAAGGCGTTGCAGGCGGGAGCGCTCGCAGATAGCGTCCCGCGCCATGCGCACGACCTTGCTGGCTACAGCCTGTCTCATCCTATCCGCGCCAGGCTTCGCCGGCGCGCAGGATTGCCCGTCGCCGCCCGAAAACGATTCCATCGATTTCGGCGCGCCGATCACGCTTGAGCTCGTTACGGACGAGGAAACGTTCGGCTTCGAGACCGAGATCGCCGATGAGCCCGCCGAACATGCGCGCGGCATGATGTTCCGGACCGAAATGGACCCGGGCTCGGCGATGTTGTTCCTGTTCGAAACCGACAGCGTGCATCGCTTCTGGATGCGCAACACCTGCCTTCCGCTCGACATTCTATATGTCCGCAATGACGGCGTGATCATCGGCATTGCGCATGAAGCCCAGCCTCTGTCCGAAATCCTGCTGCCGTCGCCGGGCCCGGTGCGCGCCGTACTGGAGTTGTCGGGTGGGGAAGCCGAACGTCGCGGCATCGCCGCTGGCGACCGGGTCGTGCATGAGGCGCTGAGCGAGTAGCGGCGGCTTAAAACGCGCCCTCAGGCTGCGCACGCAAAAATAGTATCTTTGAATAGCTCCCCCGCTGCGTGAAGGCGGGAACGGCGCTCGTGCGTTTCGCCGCGCCGGTTCATCGTAAGGGGGGAGTAAATGCGTATTGTGCGTTTTTCAGCGGCGCTTGGCGCCGCTGCGCTTATGTCTGCGTGCGCGACAGTCACGCGTGGTTCAAACGACACCTGGGTCGCTGAGACCGATCCGCGAGGAGCCACGGTCACGACATCCAACGGGTTCACCTGCACGACGCCGTGTTCACTCCGTATGCCGCGCAGGTCGGAATTCGTTGCGACTGTAGAGCGGGCGGGGTGTGAAACGCTTCAAGCCTCGGTTACCCATCAGGTGTCCGGCGCCGGCGGCGCGGGAATGGCTGGCAATGTGTTGGTGGGCGGATTAATCGGCGCTGCTGTCGATATGGGCACCGGCGCCATGAACGACCTTGTCCCAAATCCGCTACAGCTGGATCTCGTTTGCGAGGGCGATGCTCTCTACGGCGCGAGCGTGCGCACCGATGCGGGCATGAGCGCGAGAGCGCGTGGCGATGCGGGCACAGACGCTTCGCGCCAAGAGGCGAGCGCAGACGCCGCCTCGACGTCGGACGGCGTTCCGCCGGCCGTCATCCTCACGCCGGACGAGGCCTTGGACGAAACGGGGCTTGAGGTTGACGAGGAGGACGCCAGCTAAGTTTCGCTCGCAAGCGGTTTGGAGAGATATGAGCCGGACTTGCGCCTTGTTTCGGCCGCGCACCTCGGACATTGTGCGCGGCCGTTCGGGGAGTAGCGCAGCCTGGTAGCGCATCTGCTTTGGGAGCAGAGGGTCGCTGGTTCGAATCCAGTCTCCCCGACCATTTCCACATCACGGCGTCAGCTGGTCGAGTGCATCTCCTCAGGCGGCGCGCGCGAAAAGGTGACGCGCGCGGCCTCAACGCGCGCCACGATCATCTCGGCGAGCTGGTAAGGGTTGTCGCGGCGCAATTGCGCGCCCGCGCGGGTCAATTCCGCGCGCACGAGCAAGACGACATCGTCTCTGAGCGTCCAGTCGGCCATTCAGGAACATAAGCAGAACATGACCGCCGCCAGCAAGCCCGCCGGCGCGCAGCGTCCCCAAAATCGCCGGGCGCGCGTGCGCGCGAAGGCGCCTGCGCTCAACGGCGCCTGCGGAGCACGGGCATGCGCCGAGTGGGGAGGGCTGGCGCTTCGCAGCGCGCGCCAACGAGCGTGGTCAGGCAAGTTTGTGCGTTAGAGCCTGCTGTGGGCCAGCGTCAGGCATTGTCCTCGCGGATCATCTCGCTGGCTTTGCCGGCGATCATGATGGTCGGCGCATTGGTGTTGCCGCCGACCAGCCGCGGCATGACCGAGGCGTCGACGACGCGCAGATTTTGCGCGCCGCGCACCCGCAGGCGCGCATCGCAGACGGCGAGTTCGCCCGTTCCCATCGCACATGTGCTGGTGGGGTGATAAAGCGTTTCTGCGCGTGCACGGACGTCATCGAGCAATTGGGCGCGCGTCGAGACTTCGGGGCCGGGCTCGACCTCGCGCACGCGCTCATCGGCGAAGGCGGGCGCGTCGAGAATGCGGCGGCTGATGTCGAGGCCGTCGGCGAGCGCTTCGATGTCTTCTTCATCCGAACCAT
Source organism: Alphaproteobacteria bacterium (assembly GCA_030428405.1). Lineage (GTDB taxonomy): Bacteria > Pseudomonadota > Alphaproteobacteria > Caulobacterales > Maricaulaceae > JAUIEH01. Next base: position 6,875 of record JAUIEH010000012.1, on the reverse strand, counting down.
ATTTCGGATCAATAAGCGGCGCTTGGGCGGGGTCGGCGGATGCGATGCGGATTGAGCCGCGCGATTTCGGGTATAGTATGCACACGTGCAAAGTTGCGCCGTGCCCCAATATATAATCGCGTCCGTGTGGGGAGGAATGCGACGGAATAAAGACGAGCTGCAAATCGGGAAGGCCGTTTGCATATTTCGAATGCACGAATGCGCCGCCCTGAACCGGATTAACCGTCATGGCCCCGTCGCCGCGCGCCATCCACTGGATGACGTCGCGCGCAATCCGGGGCGCTGAGCGCAGCGAATAGCCGATTGAGCGCGATGAGCGCGTTTCAATCCGTGTAAGGATGTCGAGATGGTCCTGCAGGTTTTCCCCAACGCCGGGCAGGTCGAGCACGACCTCAACGCCGACGCTGCGCAAATGGCTCGGATCGCCGACGCCTGAAAGCTGCAGCAATTGCGGGGAATTGATCGCGCCGCCGCAGAGAATGACTTCGCGCCGCGCCGTGATGAGCCGCGCCTCGCCGTCGATTTCGACATGAACGCCTTCCGCGCGCGCGCCATCAAAGGCGACGCGCTGGGTCAGCGCGCCGGTGTGCAGCGTCAAATTCGGGCGATCGAGCGCGGGTTTCAGAAAAGCGTCGGCCGCGCTCCAACGGCGCGGGCCTTTCTGCGTCACCTGATAAACGCCGAAACCGGCCTGGTGCTCGCCGTTAAAATCTGGATTGGCGGCGAACTGCATTTCGCCGCCTGCGTCGAGAAACATGGAGGTGAGGGGATTGAGCGGGGCGATGTCCTGAACCCAGAGCGGTCCCTCATCGCCGTGCAGCGCGCTTGCGCCGCGGGTCTGGTGCTGCTGGCGCTTAAACACCGGCAGGACCTCGTCCCAGGACCAGCCGTCCGCGCCATAAGCGCGCGCCCATTCGTCATAATTCTCTTTTGCGCCGCGTATATAATGCATTGCGTTGATCGAGCTGGACCCGCCGACCACCTTGCCGCGCGGCCAGACGAGTTCGCGGTTGTTCAGCGCGGGCTGGGGTTGCGTCACATAGCCCCAGTTCAGCTGCTCGCTGCGAATGCATTGCTGCATGAGCATGGGCGTTCGGATGGCGGTCTGGTCATCCGAGCCGCCCGCCTCGAGCACGCAGACGGTGCGATCGCTGTCGCGCGAAAGCGTTTCGGCCACCGTGCAGCCGGCCGAACCCGCGCCGATGATCACATAATCATATGTCTCGGTTGACTGGCTCATCCCATCCTCGCCGCCGACTCGACTTGAGCGCGAAGTCTACTTGCCTTGCATTGCTTTCACAGCGCCGTCGCGAGAGCGTGTTTTTCTCGCAAGTGCAGCAAAAATTGTTGCGGGTGCGAGATGTTGTTTTCGGCGCCACGCCGAAAGTGAATGCTCAATCAAGGTGCTGACAACCCCGTGCCGAATGTGTTGTATGCTCGGAATGGGAGAATTCCGGCGCAGCGTGTGCGCCGTGGGGAGGGGATACATGACGCATTGGGTAAAGCGTGCGCTTCTCGGCACGTCAGCGTTGACGGCGAGCCTGATCGGCTCGGCGGCGGCATTCGCGCAAGTCGAAACGATCACGGTCACGGCGCAGCGCCGTGAGCAGACGCTTCAGGAAACGCCGGTCGCGGTCAGCGCCGTCACCGACGATCAGCTCGAGCGCTCTCAAATCCGCGACGTTCGCGACCTGCAGCTTCTGGTCCCCTCGCTGCGCGTCGGTCAGTTCGCGTCTTCGACCAATGTCGAGATCAGCATTCGCGGTCTCGGCACGTCGAGCTTCAACCCCGGCCTCGAGCCGTCGGTCGGCGTTTTCGTCGACGGCGTTTATCTCGCGCGCCAGGGCGCAGCCATCAACGACTTCCTCTCACTTGAGCGCGTCGAGGTTCTGCGCGGTCCGCAATCGACGCTGTTCGGACGCAACACACCGGCCGGCGTGGTCAGCTTCATCACCCGCGCGCCGGAATATGATTTCGGCTATGACGCTGAAGCGACCGTCGGCAACTACAACGCCCGCGTCCTGCGCGGCACGGTCACAGCGCCGATCATCGACGACACATTAGCCTTCCGCCTCGACGGCAACTGGAACCAGCGCGACGGCTTTGTCGACAATATTGACGGGCGCGACCTCAACAACCGGAATCGTTACAGCCTGCGCGGCCAGCTTTTGTTCGAGCCGAACTCGAACCTGTCGCTGCGCTTCATCGCAGATACCGCGCACACGGATGAAGACTGCTGCGCGGCGCCGTTCCTGACCTATGCGGCCGCCTCGCTCGGCGCCATCCCGGGTCTGGGCGGCACGCTCCTGCCGGCGGATCCGTTTGCTCGTCAGACGGCGATTGACGGGCTCGTCAACACCGAGCTGAACACTGGCGGCGCCTCGTTCCATGTCGATTGGGACCTGGGCTTTGCGACGCTGTCATCGATCACGGCCTATCGTTCTTATGACGAGAACCAGGACATCGACGCCGACTTCACCGATCTAGATCTCGCAGGCCGTCGCGTGCTCGACCAGGATTACCGCACGGTCACGCAGGAATTCCGCCTGACGTCGAACGGCGACGGCCCGGTTGGCTGGCAGGCCGGCTTCTATTACTACGATCAGGAACTCGGCTTCACGAACAACACGCCCTACGGCTCGCAATTGCGTCCGTTCGCGGACCTTCTCACCGGCGGCGGCATCACCGCGGTCGAAGGCATCACCATGGCTCCGGCGGGCGCCTTCCTGGCCGGCGGTCAGGGCCTGATCGAGGAAGACTACGATCTCAACACGCAGAGCTGGTCGCTGTTCGGTCAGGTCGACTGGCACGTCACCGACCGCCTGACGCTGACCGGCGGTCTGCGCTATTCGGCTGAAGAAAAAGACATCGACGCCGACATCCTGATCATCGATCCGTTCTCTTCGGTGAACCTGTTCACCGTCGGCGGCCAGGTGATTTTCGCACAAGCCTTCGGCCTCTTGACGGGCGGTTTGCCGCCGACGCCGGCCAATATCGCAGCCAATCCGGCCGAGGCCGCGCAAGCGCAAGCCGCCGCGGCTGCGGGCGCAGGCGATCCGGGCGTCAACCCGCTGCTCGGCCTGTTGCCGCTGCAGTTCAACCCGCCGGCCTCGGACTTCACGGACAGCCGCGAAGAAGACAATGTCTCCGGCACGTTCATCATCTCCTATGACGTCAGCGATGATTTGAACGTCTACGGAAGCTATTCGCGCGGCTATAAGGCCGGCGGCTTCAACGTCTCGGCCAACGCTTCGCTCACGGGCGTGTTCGAGTTCCAGCCGGAGATCTCAGAGTCCTACGAACTCGGTGTGAAGGCGACGGTGTTCGGCGGAACGACGCGCATCAACACCGCGCTGTTCTACCAGACGCTGGAAGACTTCCAGGCGAACATCTTCACCGGCACGGGCTTCGGTCTGCAGAACGCCGGCGAGGTCGAGCTTTCTGGTCTTGAAGTGGAATTCGTCTCTCAGCCGAGCGACCGCTTCCTCTTCACCGGCGGCTTCACCTACATGTTCCAGTCCGAATACGCTTCGTTCCTGCGCAACGCCTGCTACGACAACCAGCCCATCGTTCCGGGCGTCGTCGCGGATCCTTCGCAGATCGCGCCGGGCACCTGCGGCCTGATCCTGAACAATGTGACGGGTCTGCCGGAAACGCTGCAGAACTCTTCGGGTGAAACGCTGTCGGGTGCGGCGGAGTTCGTCGGCTCGCTGACGGGCACCTATTTCCATCCGATCGGCACGAGCCTCGAGGGCTTCCTGCGCGGCGAAGTGTTCTACACCAGCTCGCGCAATCTCGGCGGCGATCTCGACCCGCGCCGGGAGCAGGACGGCTTCACGCTGTTCAACGCCAGCGTCGGCATCGGCTCGGTGGAAGACACTTGGCAGCTGCAGTTCTGGGGCCGCAACATCTTCGAGGAAGACTACCAGCAAGGTAACTTCACCTCGGTCGGCCAGCCGGGCAGCTTGAACGCTTATCCGAGTGATCCGCGCACCTATGGCGTGACCTTGCGCGTGCGCAACTAAGCGAACGCGGATCAAAGCGACTGTGAAAGGGCGGGGGCGCGTTTGCGTCCCCGCTTTTTTGTCGCGCCTTTGGTGAGGATGAAGACGTTTCAGCCGGACGCAGCATTGAGCTAGGCTCGACTTGATGAGTCAGATCTATGTCTTGCTTGGATCGCTCGCGGGCATCGCGATGCTGGTCGGACTAAGCGCTATATTCGGGCGCTGGAGCCGGCCGGTCATTCAATCGCCCGCCGATGCGGCGGCCTTCATGAAGGCGGAGTATTTTCGCTTCGAGCCGGGCGAGGCCGTGCTTGCGCCGGACGGCGGCGCAGCGATCGTCGCGGATGTCGCAAATGAGAGTTTCGGCGTCATCGTGACGCGCGGCGACAGATGGGTGGCGCGCGTGGTGACGCCGCAGACCGTGCGACAGGTGAAACTGACGCGACCCGAGCGACTGCGCATCGGCTTTCGGGACTTCACGATGCCGAGCGCCGTCATCGCGTTCGAAGATGCGCAAACGGCTCAGCGATGGGCCGAACGGCTGACGCGCGCCCTGGACGCCGCGCAGCCTTCAGCGGATGCGCACGAACGCTTGGATCCGCGCACAGATACGGCGCCGGAGAGTGCAGGGCCGGAGACAGCGGGGCCGGCGACCGCCGATCCAGAGACCACAGGGGAGCCGGACCATGCCTGATTTGCCCGATCCGATCGTCTACGCCATTCCGGGCTTTGTGCTTCTGGTCGCCGCCGAGATTTTCTGGTCGAGCCGGTCGCAGCGCGTCTCGTTTGAGCCGCGCGACACCGCCACGAGCCTGATGATGGGGCTCGGCAATACGGTGTCGGGCATATTGTTCGGCTTTGTCGGCCTCGCCTGGTTCGCCTTTGTCGCGCAGTTCGCCGTCTTCGACATTGGCTGGGTCTGGTGGGCCTGGATCGTCTGCTTCATCGCAGATGATTTCATCTATTACTGGTCGCATCGAGCTGCGCACCGCGTGCGCTGGTTCTGGGCCGAGCACGTCGTCCATCACTCTTCGCAGCACTATAATCTCTCAACCGCGCTGCGTCAGCCCTGGACGTATGTCTTTACACTGAAATTCATCTGGTTCGGCACCTGGCTGGTCTTGCTCGGCATTCCGATCGGCATGGTCGCCTTCGTCAGCGCGCTCAACCTGATCTATCAGTTCTGGATCCACACCGAAGCCATCGGCCGGATGCCGCGCTGGTTTGAGGCCGTGATGAACACGCCGTCCCATCACCGCGTCCATCACGCGACCAATCCGCGCTATCTCGACCGCAACTATGCCGGCGTATTCATTGTCTGGGACCGGATGTTCGGCACGTTTGAAGCCGAGCGCGACGACGAGCCGTGCCGCTATGGCGTGGTGCGCAATCTCGGCACGTTCAATCCGGTGCGCGTGGCGTTTCATGAATGGCTCGCCATGATCGGCGATGTCGCGCGCGCAAGATCGTTCGGCGACGCTGTCGGCTTCGTGTTGCGTCCTCCGGGATGGACGCCGGACGCCAGCCGCGAGACCACCGACATGATCAAGGCGCGCTGGTCGGCGCAAAGCGCTGCGCAATCAGATCCGCAAACCCCGACAGGCGATGACAATCCAGCCTCAGCGCCCGCCGCGCCGGCTGAGTAGCGTCGGTTTTCGCTAAAAGAACGCTTGCAGCCCATGCCCGGTCCGCTGTTATAGTGAACAGTGTTCACGCCCCGGCGCGTCGACGCGCCGGGCTGCTAATTGGGAGCCCGTTCGATGAGCTTGCGCGACCTCTATCCTGTTCCCGATATTGACGAGCACTGGACCGTGCCGCAGGGCTTCGACGCCGTCTTTGACTGGCGCTTCGATGAGGGCCGCGACCGGCTCATGCACCTTTATCAGAAGGGCAAGGACATGCAGTGGGATGCGGTCAACCGCATCGACTGGTCCCAGGAGCTTGATCCGGAAAACCCGATGGAGCTGCCGCCCGAGGGCAATGCGCTTTACGGCACGCCGCTCTGGGAGCGCATGAGCGCAAAGGACCGCTCCGAGCTCCTGCGTCACAGCCAGGCCTGGAACATCTCGCAGTTTCTGCAGGGCGAGCAGGCGGCGCTGATCTGCGCCGCCAAGATCGTGCAGCAAGTGCCGGATCTGGACTCGAAATTCTACGCCTCCACCCAAGTCATGGACGAGGCGCGCCATGTCGAGGCGTATAAGAAACTGCTCGAGAAATTCGGCGTCGCTTACCCGATGACCCAGCCGCTCGGCGAGCTTGTCGATCAGGCGCTGCGCGACTCGCGCTGGGACATGACTTATCTCGCCATGCAGGTCGTCATCGAAGGTCTGGCGCTGGCCGCCTTCGGCACGATCCGCGACCTCTCGCAAAATCCGCTCGCCCGACAGGTCAACGCCTATGTCATGGAAGACGAGGCCCGCCACGTCACGTTCGGGCGTCTGACGCTGCGCGATTATTATCCTGAGTTGACCCAGGCCGAACGCGACGAGCGCGAGGAGTTTCTGGTCGAGGCCTGCTATCACATGCGCGACCGCTTTGACGGGATCGAGGTCTATCAGGCGCTTGGTCTGCCGATGGAGGAATGCGTGAACTACGCTAAGGAAAGCGAGGTCATGCAGCTCTACCGGTCATTGCTGTTCCAGCGCATCGTGCCGACCGTGAAGGATATCGGGCTGTGGGGCGAGCGGGTGCGCAACGCTTATGAAGACATGGGCGTTATGCATTTCGCCGAACTCGATCCTGACGCGCTGAACGAGAATGACGAGCAGGTCGCGCGCGACATCGATGCGCGCACAGCCTATGTCAATGCGGTCGCAGGACAGGGCGCCGCCGCCGAATAGGCCGGTTCAGGTCTTGAAACGAAAGAAGGGC
>JAUIEH010000417.1 GCA_030428405.1 Alphaproteobacteria bacterium | reverse complement strand
TGGCGATGAGTTCGACGTTTCGCCGATCCGGCTCGCCGGCTTTGCGCTTTTGCGCGCGCCCGCACTGCTCGAGACGACGCTGGTCTTCGCCGTCCTGTTCGGTTCGATGCTGGCCATGTTTCGGCTTAACCGGCGCAGCGAGCTGATCGTGATGCGCGCCTCCGGCATGTCGGCCTGGCGGTTCATCGCGCCCGCCGTGATGTTCGCCTTCCTGTTCGGCGTTCTGGCCACGACAGTGATCAACCCGGCGGCGGCGCGTCTGACCGCGGAGTTCGAGCGCCAGGAATCGCTTCTGCGCAATCCCATGACGCCCGGCATCATGGTTTCGGAAGGCGGCGTCTGGCTGCGCGAGGGCCGCAGCGACGGCCAGCTGGTTCTGCGCGCGGCTGAATCGCGCGACGGCGGCCAGCTCCTCGAGGACGTCACCGTGTTCCAGTATTTCCATGACCGCGAAGAACGCCCGGTCTTTGCGCGCCGCTTCGACGCCGAGCAGGCCGAGCTCGCCGCCGGCTTCTGGCGGCTGACAAACGCCTGGGAGACGGCGCCGAACGAAGAGCCAGTGCTTCACGCCGAGGTCGCCTTCCCGACCGAACTGGACCCCGAAGAGATGGTCGATCGCTCGGAGGGCCCGCGCTCGCTGAATTTCTGGGAGCTGCGCGAGCACGCCAATCTCCTGCGCGAAGCCGGCTTCGCTCATGAGCCTTACGCGCTGCGCTGGCATCGTCTCCTGGCTCTGCCGATCTCGCTGGCGGCGATGGCCGTGCTGGCGTCTGCAGCCTCGCTCGGTCACGCCCGTCGCGGCGGCGCGTTCCGCCTGGCCGCTTTCGCCGCGATCATCGGCTTCGCCGTTTATTTCTCCGATACAATGCTTGCATCGCTCGGTTCTGCGCGCGTATTGCAGCCCGCCGCCGCAGCCTGGGCGGCCCCCGCTTTCACTTTGCTCGCCGGTCTCTTCGTGGTCGCATCCGTCGAAGACGGCTGAGCCGTCCCCTGCGGTCAACGGCGCCGCGACATTGCGCAAGAAGCCGCTTCAGATATCTTGCGCCCAAATCGAAGCGTGTGTCTCGGACACGCGCGCAGCAAACGATTCAAGCCGACTATGCGCAATCTCTTTGCAGCCATCATCATCATGACGGCGCTCGCAGCCCCCGCGCGCGCCCAAAGCGTTGACGGCGTCGCCGCCGTCGTGAACGACGAAATCATCTCGACCTGGGACGTCCGACAGCGGATGCGCCTGATCCTGATTTCGCTCGGCGTCCAGCCAGACCAGGAGCTTCTGCGTCGGGTGCAGGCCCAGGCGCTGCGCACGCTCATCGACGAGCGTTTGCAGCTGCAGGAAGCCGACGAATACGAAATCGAAGTCGAGCAGGACGAGATTGACCAGGCGTTCCGCCGACTGGCCGATCAAAACAACGCCACGCCCGAAGACATTCGCCGCGATCTCGACCGCGCCGGCATCGGCTTTGCGACGATCGAGCAGCAGCTGCGATCTGAAATCGCCTGGCAAATCCTTGTCAGCGGCCGCTATCGCCAGCGCCTGCGGGTCAGCGAAGACCAGATCGACAATCGCCTCGAGCGCCTCGCCTCGAGCGCTGCGCGTCCGCGCTATCTGATCTCGGAGATCCTCGTCGAGACCCCGGCCGGCGCCTCGGACGAAGAAGCCCGCGAAACGCTGGAAGGCGTGCTCGACCCGCTGAGCGAAGGCGCGCCGTTCCCCGCCGTTGCGCAGCAATATTCCGCAGCGCCGTCCGCTGTCGTCGGCGGCGATATCGGCTGGATCCTCTCGGGCGAACTACGTCCGGAAGTCGAAGCGGTCGTGGCCACGATGGAGCCGGGCTCGGTTTCCGATCCGATTGAAACATCGGCCGGCTATTACATCATCGCGCTGCGCGACCGGCGCACGGGCAACTCCAACCCGGAGCGTCTGCGTCTGTCCCAGATTTCCGTGCCGGCGAGCGATGACGCCGCCGCTGAAGCAGCCAGAAGCGCGCTCGCCAATGTCCGCAGCCGCATCGAAAGCTGCGACGATCTGCAAGACGCTTCCGAGCGCATCGAAGGCTCCAGCGTCGCCGATCTCGGCGCGATTGCGCCCGGCGATCTGACGTCGACCTTCCGCGGCGCGGTGATGGCGCTGGACGAAGGCGAAACGACCGAGCCGATGCGGGCGGGCAATTCCGTGGTGATCGTCACGCTATGCGGACGCGAACTGGCGACCGGCGACGGCATTCCCTCTCGCGAGCAGGTCGAGGAAGGCCTGATCGACGAGCAGCTCGCCATGCTCGCCCGCCGCTATCTGCGCGATCTGCGGCGCGACGCCACCATCGAAACGCGGCTGCGCTGAGCGCGGCCGCCGTCAGCCGTCCCCTCGCCGTCACGCTGGGCGACCCGGCGGGCGTCGGGCCGGAAATCTGCATCGCCGCCTGGCGCAAGCTGAAAAGCGCACGCCAGCGCTTTTGCGTCCTCGGCGATGGTGATGTGCTCGAGCGCGCAGGCGGCGCGGTCGTGCGGCTCGCCGCGTTTTCGACCGCGGACATAGACAGCGCGTTCACGCACGGCTTGCCCGTGCTCCACCGCCCCGCTGGCGCGACGACGCAGCCGGGCCGACCCGACGCGGCGCATGCCCGCGCCATCACAGCCTGGATCGCCGAAGCAAGCGCGCTTGCACTGAGCGGTGCGGCCGCTGGCGTCGTCACCTGCCCGATCGCAAAGTCTTCCCTCGCGCAGGCCGGGCTCGCGCATGCGGGTCATACGGAATATCTCGCCGAGCTGACCGCTCACGCAGCACATGCCGGCCCGCGCGGACCGGTCATGATGCTCGTCGGCGGCGGACTGCGCGTGGCGCTGGCGACAATTCATGAACCGCTCAGCGCCGTGCCGTCATTATTGAGCGCTGCGCGCATTCGCAAGGTCGCTCAGGTGAGCGCGCA
>JAUIEH010000416.1 GCA_030428405.1 Alphaproteobacteria bacterium | reverse complement strand
GCGGCGGCGGCGGACTCCAGGCGCGCGGCGCCTTCCTCATACTGACCAAGCGCGATCAAAGCCGAGGCGACGCAGTGACGCGCCGGCGGCCCGCCGCTTTCAAACTGCCAGGCGATAGCGGTCTCATAGGCGAGGTCGGGATCGGTCTCGATCAGGCCGAGGCAGTTCTCGTAGCGCTGTTGTTCCTGCAAATCCCAGTCGCGGCGTTGGGCCGAAGCCGGCGCGCTGACGGTGAGGAGGACGAGGAGGCCTGCGGAGGCGGCGAGCGCGCAGCGCTTGCTCATGGCGTGTTCCTTTAAGCGAGGAGGTTTGGCGAGCGACCGATCTTGGCGGCAAGTTAGGGCTCGCTCCTGTGCTGCGCAACGCACGCTGTGAGCGTTCGCTGCGCGCGTCTGTGCATCAACCGCCGCGTCCGGCGGCGTCGGCTTCCGCGCAAATCGTTGCGACCATGCGCGCCAGCCGCGCGATGTCGGCAGGGCGTGCAAGCCGATGTTCGCCGTCCTTGATCAGGCAGAGCTCGACATCCTCGCTGCGCAGCTTGTCGAGCAAGGCGACGGCGTGTTGCGGCGGCACGTCGTCGTCGCACACGCCCTGGAGGATGCGCACGGGCACGTCGACGCCGATATTGGCGCGGCCGAGCAGGCAATGCGTGCGCCCTTCCTCGAGCAGCGTGCGCGTAATGACCAGCGGCTCGCCAAATTCGCTCGGCAGCGAGACCCGGCCGTCGCGCGCGATTGCTGAAAGCGCGTCTGCGCCAAGTCGCGGCTTGAGCAGCGCTTCGGTGAAATCGACCGCCGGCGCAAGCAAGACGAGCGCGCGCACGCGCTCGGGCCGCGCCAGCGCGCAGAGCAGCGCCATCCACGCGCCCATGGACGAGCCCACGAGCACGACCGGGCCTTGTGCGACTTCATCAAGGGCGGCGAGTGCGTCTGCGCGCCAGCGTCCGATCGTGGCGTCTTCAAACCGGCCTGAAGACGCGCCATGTCCGAAATAATCGAATCGAAGGAATGATCGTTGATCCTCCGCCGCCCAATGGTGCAGCGCTTCAGCCTTAGACCCGGACATGTCGGAACGAAAACCGCCGAGCCACATGACGCCGACGCGATCGGCGCGTCCGCGGTGAGCGCGGTAGGCGATCTGCGCGCCGTCGGGGCGGGCCAGCATTTCTACGGGCGCGTCAGCGCTGTCGGTCATGGCTCAATCCTGTTGCCGCCCAAGGCGGGCAAGCTGTGATGGACGCTGCCGAGACGCGCATCAAGACGCCTTCTTTCACCGTGCTGCAAGTCACGCCGGAACTCGAAGCGGGCGGTGTCGAGCGCACCACCGTGGACATCGCTGCAGCGATCGTGAGGCGCGGCGGCCGGGCGTTGGTCGCAAGCCGTGGCGGACGGCTGGAGGATGAACTCGCGGAGGTCGGCGGCGAGCTTGCGCGCATGCGGGCGGATGCCAAAAACCCTGCGCGCGTCATAGCCAACGCTGCGGTTCTGGCGAGCATCATTCGGCGCGAAAATGTCGACCTCGTCCATGCCCGCTCGCGCGCACCCGCATGGAGCGCGCTTTGGGCGGCGCGGATGAGCGGACGGCCGTTCGTGACCACCTATCACGGGACCTACAACGCCAAGTCCGGGCTCAAGCGTTGGTATAATTCGGTGATGGCGCGCGGCGATCGGGTCATCGCCAATTCCGCCTTCATCCGCGACCACATCGTGTCCGAACACGGACTCGCGTCCGACGCCGTCACGGTCATCCCGCGCGGGGTCGATCTCATCGCGCTCGACCCGGCCGCCGTCTCGTCCGAGCGCGTCGCGACCGTGCGCGAAGCGTGGGGCGTTGCGCGCGATGAGGCGCGCCCGATCGTGCTGTTGCCGGGACGGCTGACGCGCTGGAAGGGCCAGACGGTCGCCATTGAGGCGCTCGGGCTGCTGGCGCGCGAGAATGACGAGCGCGCGCCATGTATGCTTGCGCTGGTCGGCGATGCGCAGGGCCGCACGGCCTATGTTGAAGAACTCGAAGCGCTAGCCCAGGCTGAAGGCGTCGCTGACGCCGTGCGCCTGCCGGGGCACTGCGCGGACATGCCGGCGGCTTATGCGCTGGCGGACGTCGTCGTGTCGGCGTCGATCGAGCCGGAGGCCTTTGGCCGCGTTGCGGTTGAGGGCCAATGCATGGGCCGGCCCGTCATCGCCACCGATCATGGCGGCGCGCGGGAAACAGTGCTTGATGGCGAAACAGGCTATCTTTGTCGTCCAGGCGATTCGGCGGCGCTGGCGGAGGCGATGCGCAGCGTTCTGGCCGTAACGCCTTCGGAACGTTTAGATTTGGGCGATCGCGCCGCTGTCAGGGCGCGCCGCCTGTTCTCGGTGCAAGCCATGCAGGCGGCGACGCTCGCCGTCTATGAGGAGGTCTTGGAAGGTCGAACGCATGAGTGATTCGAGCGGAACCATTCTGGTCGTGAAATTGTCGGGACTGGTGGGCTTTGTGCAGTGCCTGCCGGCGATGAAGGCGATCCGCGAGCATCATCGCGGCGCCCCGATCCTGTTATTGACCGACCCCTCGCTGGAGACCCTCGCAGCCGACATTCCGTATTTCGACGAGGTCGAGGCGGTTGAGAACCTGGCCGAGCCGGGCGTGCTCGCGCGCACGGCGCAGCGCTTGAAAAAGCTGAAATTCAGCCGCGTCTACGACCTGGAAAGCTCGGATCTGAGCGAGCGGCTTTATGGCGCCATGAAGCCGTTTCCGCCGGTCTGGAGCGGTCATGCGCGCGGCGCCAAGTTCCGCTACACGCCCGCCGATGACGCCAACAAGACCGAGGCTGCGCTCGCCCAGGTCAAGCAGGCCGGCATCAATGTCGATCTCGACGCCTTTCCTGAAGCGGAATGGGCCGCGACCGCGCGCCACGGCGCGCCAAGCCTCAAGCCCGCCTTTTTCGGCCTGAAAAAGC
>JAUIEH010000415.1 GCA_030428405.1 Alphaproteobacteria bacterium | reverse complement strand
GACCTGGAGCAATGCGCCATGGCCGCGGACGGCGACGGCGCGCCGCGTGCGGCGCTCCTGGCGCGCAAGGCGGCGTCAAATCTGTTACGCCGCTGGGCCGAGCCTTAACCCTGTTTGCGCAGATGCGGCGCGCCGACTGGCGCGCGGCTTGCTCAACGAGAGGTGAAAGGACATGTCCATGACGCCTCAGCTTGAACGCATCGTCTCTCTCAGCCTGCTTGCTGCGATTTGTTCGCTCGCGGCCGCGGCCGCGCTCACCAATGACGGCGAGCTGCAAAACGTGTTCTGGATGGTCTGCGCGGTCGCCGCGGGCGGCTTCGTCGCGCGCCTTCGCCCCGCGGAGTGAAGCTAGGCGCCGTCGGCCTCGAGTGTCGCAGATTGAGCTATGACAGCCTCGATCAGCGCAACCGCTTCAGGACTGTCCCATTCAGCATCGCCTGACAGCCGCGCCACTTCGCGCCCCTGCGGATCATATATGATCGTTACGGGAAGACCGGGTGCGCCGAGCGCGCGCGCGAACGACGTCACTTCGGGGTCGTGCAGCGGGCCGAAATTCTCGATGCCGTTTTCCTCAAACCAGGCGACCGCGTCCTCGCGTCGGCCGTCCAGGCTGATGGCTGCGACGGCGAAATCCTCATCCGCCATCGCGGCGGCCAGCCGGTCGATGGACGGCATTTCGCGCAGGCACGGCGCACACCACGTCGCCCAGAGATTCACCAAAAGCACGCGGCCGCGATAATCGCTCAAGCGCACATCGGCGCCGTCAGCGTCGTTGGCGACGCCATCGGGCTGCGCGGGCGGCTCGCTCAGCACTTGAAGCTGGGCGATCTCGCCTTCGGCGTATGACAGCAATCCGGACTGTTCCCGGCTGGCGAGCGCGGTGATGAGCACATAAGCTGCTGCAACCAAGCCGACGCCGACGAAAAATGCGATCGCCGTCGAAACCAAGCGCCGTCCCATCGAAAGCCTCCCCTAAAAGCCCAATGACCAACGACGACACAGACAAGCGCGCCGGCAAAGGCGCGAACGCTCTTTGGGGCGGCCGCTTCGCCGGCGGCGCCGATGACGTCATGCGCGCCATCAACGCGTCCATCGATGTCGACCGCCGCCTCGCCGATCATGACATCGACGCAAGCCTCGCGCATGCGCAGATGTTGGCCGCATGCGGCGTGATTTCAAGCGAAGACGCCAAGGCCATCGCCAAAGGTCTCGAAGACATACGCGCGGAGATCGCGGCCGGCGCGTTTCCGTTCTCCGCCGCCCTTGAAGACATCCACATGAATATCGAGGCGCGCCTGACCGAGAAGATCGGCGAGGCCGGCGCGCGCCTGCACACCGCGCGCTCGCGCAATGACCAGGTCGCGACCGATTTCCGCTTGTGGACCCGCACCGCGCTCGACCGTCTCGGCCTGCAGATCGAAGCCCTGCAGCGCGCGCTCATCACCCAGGCCGAAGCGCATGCCGACACCGTCATGCCCGGCTTCACCCATCTTCAGACCGCCCAGCCTGTGACGTTCGGCCATCACTGCATGGCCTATGTCGAGATGCTGTCGCGCGATGCCGGACGGCTTTCGGATGCGCGCGCGCGGCTGAACGAAAGCCCCTTGGGCGCAGCCGCGCTCGCGGGCGCGCCTTATCCGATCAATCGCGACATGACCGCCGAAACACTGGGCTTCGCCGCGCCGATGGCGAATTCGCTCGACGCCGTTTCCGCGCGCGATTTCGTGATGGAGGCGCTGGCGGGGTTGACCATTTGCGCCGTGCATCTCTCACGTCTGGCCGAAGAGATCGTGTTGTGGACAAGCCCGCGCTTCGGCTTTGCGCGCCTTTCCGATCGCTTTTCCACCGGCTCCTCGATCATGCCGCAAAAGCGCAATCCCGACGCCGCCGAGCTGATCCGCGCCAAGGTCGGCGGCATGGCGGGCGCATTTCAGAGCATGGTCTTGATGATGAAGGCTTTGCCGCTCGCCTACGCCAAGGACATGCAGGAAGACAAAGCGCCCTTGTTCCGCGCGGTTGATGATTTCGAGCTCTGCCTCGCCGCCATGACGGGGATGATCGGCGATCTGGACGTGCGGCCCGAAGCGATGGCCGCCGCCGCCGGCGAAGGCTATTCCACCGCCACCGACCTCGCCGACTGGCTGGTGCGCGAGCTTGGACTTCCCTTCCGCGAGGCCCACCATGTCACGGGCAGGCTGGTGGCCGAGGCTGAGCGCCGCGACATCGCCTTGCATGAGCTGCCTGTCGAGGCCATGAAAGCGGTTGAGCCGCGGATCGACGAGCGGGCGCTCGGCGTATTGAGCCCGGCTGATTCTGTGGCGAGCCGGACCAGCTATGGCGGCGCCGCGCCGGTCCGCGTGCGCGAGCAGATCGCGCGCTGGAAGGAGAAACTGGGATGATCAGGATTGCGCTCGCCCTTCTTGCTGCAGCCGGATCGGTTGCAGCCTGCGGTCTGAAGACCAATCCCGCGCCTGCGCCGCCTTTGTGGGGCGATCCCAATCAGGTGCCCGTCGGCGACGTCTTTTCGCCTGAATCCGCCGTGATTGTCGTCGATCCGAACGATCCTGAGACGATCCACGGCGGCTCGCTTGAAAACGTTTTTGACGATCCAGATTCCAACAACGAAGACGACCAATAAATCTCGGCCGAATTTTCTCCGAGCGACGATGCCGCGCGATGACCATTTCGTAACCCCGGCTGCGCGCTAAAGGATGGTATGAGCGAACTCATGTCGCTGCTCCGCCGACGTCTCGCCCTGATGGGCGCCTGGGCGGCGCTCCTTTGGGAGCGCTCGGTCCGCGTCTGGTGGCCGGCGCTCGCCTTTCCCGCGCTCTACGCAATCCTTGCTCTGTTCGGCCTTTGGGGCGCGCTGGGCGATCCGTGGCGCGCCATCGCCTTCGCGGCGACGCTCGCAGCGGGCGCAGGCTTCGCGTTCGCGGGCTTGA
>JAUIEH010000414.1 GCA_030428405.1 Alphaproteobacteria bacterium | reverse complement strand
GCTGCAGAAAATCGAGCGTCTGCGCGAAGGTCGGCGGGGCGACGGCGCCGCGATAGCCGGCCGCGCGTGCGGCTTCATCGTCGAAATAGATCGGATTGGTTTCGCCGATCGCCTGACAGAACAGCTTGAGCTGGCTCTTTTCGACGTCGATGCGGCGTTCCCCGCTATCGGTTCCGATATGGCTCTTATCGAGCATGTCCGCCTCGTCATTGCGCTTTTCGCCATCGTAGAAAGCCTGTGCGGGCGCAAGCAACCGCGCCGTACGGCGCGCGCGCCACATTGCGTACGCGATAAGTGCGCATTTCGCCCGCGCGCGCCATTGGCGAGCCGGGCGCGTCGCGTAAGGACGTTGAGGCATCAGATGAAAGGGGCGCCGCCATGAGCGCTGGAAAGGACGAGCGTCGCGAAAACTATCCGTGGCATACGGAGATACCGACGCGCTGGGCGGATGGCGATCCCTACGGCCACGTCAATAATGTGGTTTATTATTCGTGGTTCGACACGGCCGTGACGCAGATGCTGTTTGAGCGGCGCATCGTCTGGCTGCCGGACTCGCCCATGATCGGTCTGTGCGTGGAAAGCCAGTGCGGATTCTTCGCGCCTGTTGAGTTTCCCGAGACGGTTCAGGCCGGCGTCCGCATCGGCAAGCTTGGCTCAAAAAGCATACGCTTCGAGGTCGGCCTGTTTCTCGAAGGGCGCGCGGAGCCCGTCGCCGCAGGTCACTTCGTGCACGTCTATGTCGACCGCGCCACGCGCGCGCCGGCGCCGCTCAGCGATGCGCAAAAGTCAGTCGTCGCCGACCTGGTCGTTGCGGGCTAGCCCCAGGCGATCGGCAGACTCTTGCGGCCCCAGAAATTATAGGCCCCGATGCGTTGTGTCGGCCCGTCGAGCCTTGGATTGTCCAGGCGCTCGATCAGGAGGCGCAGCGCGATGCGCGCTTCCAGGCGCGACAGCGGCGCGCCGGGGCAGGTATGCGGCCCCACTCCGAACGCCATGTGTTTGCGCAGCTCGTCCTTGGAACGGTCGAGGCGATATTCGTCAGGATTTTCGAATATCTCGGGGTCGTGATTGGCCGCGCCGTAGCACAGCATCAGCTTGGACTTGGCCGGTATCTCGACGCCGCGCGCTTCGACCGCTTCCAGGCTGGTTCGGAACATGCCGAGCGTGGGCGGATCGCAGCGCAGCGTTTCCTCAAGCGCAGTCTCGACAAGCTCGTCCGGGTTCGCCTTCACCGCCGCCCAGCGTTCGGGCCGCTCCAGAAGACGCCAGACGCAATTGGTGAGCAGCGAGGTCGTCGTCTCATTGCCGCCGACAAGGAGCCCCATGAGGATGATGTGCTGCTCGTCGCGGCGCAGCCGGCGGCCCTGATAAGACGCGCATACCGCGTCCGATATCCAGTCATCCGGCAAAAGCGCGCCGACATGCTCGCTCGACGCCTCGCTGACGCCAGCGTTGGCGAGCGTGGCTTCGCGCGCGTCGAGATACTGGTCGAAGAAGCCGCACACCCCGGCATAGGTCTCAAGATAGGCCTGGGCGTTCTGACCGAAGCCGAGTTCGGTCAGCCGGTCCGACCAGTCCTTGAGCTGATCGAGGTCGGCGTCGGGCACGCCGAGAAAGCGGGCGATGACGGTGACCGGCAGCGGCAGGGCGAGCGCGTCGTGGAGGTCAGCCGATGAGCCGCGCGCCAGCATGGCGTCGACCAGCCCCGTCGCGATTTCCCGAATTTCATCCTCACGCTGCAAAAGGGCGCCCGGTGACAGGCGCGGCTTGAAGATGTTGCGGAACTCGGCGTGCGCGGGACCGTCCGCGAACAGTCCGATCGACTTCATGTAGGACGGGCCCGAGCCATACCGGCTCGACCAGACCGCAGGGTTCATCTGCGCGGCGCGGACGTCGTCATAGCGAAATAACGTATAGAACGGATTTTCCAGTCCTTCGAAGCGATGCACGGGACAATTCGCGCGCATTTCGGCATAGGCCGCAAACGGGTCGGCCATGACCGCGGGCGCGGTCGGATCGTAATCGTCATTCGCCATCGCGCAGCGCTCCCTGCCTTGCATGACGACGATAGCCGCACGCCGGCCGTGCGGAAGCATCGCCGCAAAGAAATCGCGTGACCGATTCCCGGCGATGCGCGGGCAAGGGCGAGGTCTAGCCGCCCGCGAGTCGGCCTGACGCGCGTCGCGCCAGTTCGGCGATTTCGGCTTCCAGCGCGGCCTGCCGGGCCTGCAGCCGTTCCACCGGCGCGCCCAGCGACAAGGCTGCGGCGATTTCACCGTCCGGGCCGAATATGGGCGCGGCCATTCCGGCGCTGTCGGCGATGGACTCGCCGATGCTGGTCCAGACGTCGGCGCGCCGGACTTCGTCGAGTTGAGCGCGCAACGCGGCGCGGTCCGTGGTCGTGTGCGCGGTCAATGCGGGCAGGTCCGCGCTCTTCAGAAAGGCGTCGCGAAAAGCGTCCGGTTGATGCGCCAGCAAGACGCGTCCGGCCGCAGTGGCGTGCAACGGCCCGCTCATGCCCAGGCGCATGGCGTAGCGCACGGGCTGGGCGCTTTCGATGATCTCGACATAGACGAAGCGGCGCATTTCCCGGTCGAGCACGGCGAGGCCGACCGATTCGCCGGTGCGCTTGGCGAGTTCGCGCATATAGCCGCGCACGATCGGCGTCAGCGACCAGGCCGAGGAAATGCGCGCGGCCAGCCGGAACGCGCGCGGTCCAAGACGATAAAGCGCACCGTCGGCGGCGAGAAAATCGTCGGCGAGCAGGGCCTTCAGCGTCGAAATGAGCGTGCTTTTCGGCGTTTCGAGCGCTTCGCTCAAATCAGCGAGAGACAGGCCGTCGGGGGCGTCGGCCAGCACGTCGAACAGGCCGAGCACGCGCTGCATGGCGCGCGGGCCGGAGCCTTCGCGCTCCTCATCTCTTGGTCTGCGTCGCTCTGACACGCTGGCGC
>JAUIEH010000413.1 GCA_030428405.1 Alphaproteobacteria bacterium | reverse complement strand
GCTCCGAGACACACAAGCTCCACGAAAAGCTCGTCTCGCGCGCTGAAAAGATCGGGCTCGACCCGTTCGAATACGACGCCGCGCCGACAATTTTCTGGGACCTGTTCGGCGAGCAGGGTCATCCCGTACGCGCCACCATCACCGAGATGGGGCCGCTCCTGCTTGCCCGTCTCATGGACCTCAACGAGACCCAGGAAGGCGTGCTCACGATCGCCTTCGAGGTCGCCGAAGATGAAGGCTGGCCGCTCCTCGATTTGAAGGATCTGCGCGCCCTGCTCGTCTATATCTCCGACAGCCGCAAAGAAATCTCGAGCGAATACGGCAATGTCTCGACCGCATCGGTCGGCGCCATTCAGCGCCGGTTGCTCGTGCTCGAACGCGAGGGCGCCGAAGAGTTTTTCGGCGAGCCGGCGCTCGATCTGCGCGACTTCATGCGCACCACGCGGGACGGGCGCGGCTATGTGAACATTCTCGCCGCCGACAAGCTGATGGGCAGCCCGCGGCTTTATTCGACCTTTCTGCTTTGGCTCTTGGCGGAGCTATTCGAGGAGCTCCCGGAAGTCGGCGACCCCGATAAGCCCTCGCTCGTCTTCTTTTTCGACGAGGCCCATCTCCTGTTTTCCGAAGCCCCGCGCGCGCTTCTGGAGAAGATCGAACAAGTGGTGAAGCTCATCCGCTCTAAGGGCGTCGGCGTGTTCTTCGTCACGCAGAACCCGCGCGACATTCCGGAAAACGTGCTCGCTCAGCTCGGCACGCGCGTGCAGCACGCGCTGCGCGCCTATACGCCGAGCGAGCGCCGCGCGGTCAAAGCCGCTTCCGACAGCTTCAGGCCCAATCCTGCGTTCGATACCGAAGAAACCATCACGCAGCTCGGCGTCGGCGAGGCGCTCGTTTCCACACTCGACGACCGCGGCGCTCCCACAATGGTCGCACGCACGCTCATTCGCCCGCCCGCCTCGCGGCTCGGACCGATTGAGCCAAGCGAGCGCCGCGACATCATGGGGCAGAGCCCGGTTGCGCGGCTCTACGATGAAGCCGCAGATCGCGAGTCCGCTTATGAGATGCTGGAGCGTCGGCGCGAAGAGCTGGAACGCCGCGCCGCCGAGACAGCCGCCCGCGAGGAACGTGAGCGCGAGCGAGAACGCGATTCACGGCGCACACGGACGAGACGGCGGTCGTCATCGGGAACAAGCATTGCGCGCTCAGCTGCGCGCAGCGCCGCGACGCAGTTCACGCGCTCTATTGCGCGCGAACTGGTGCGGGGCATTCTCGGCGCGTTCAGGCGCCGGTGAGTTCTGGTTAAGCCGCGCGGGCGCTGCGGGCCGGTGCGAAATTCGCAAAGAGCTTGCGCCAGGATGCACGCTTGAGCGGACGCGAGGCGTCCCAGGCGCTGGCGAACAAGACGCGCGCCAGCGACGCCGTCGAGCGGCTTTCCTGATCCGCGCCGATCGCCGTCAATTCGCCCGCGCTCAACAGCGCGCCGGAAGCCGCGCCGAGGCGCTTGCCGGTCCAGATGGCGAGGCGGCCGACGACGGCCTGCTCGTAAATGTTCTGCGCACGCGCAAAATCGGCGATGCGGATATTGCGCGACGCGGCTTCACGGCCGAAACAATCCGCATAAAGCGCCAAAGCGTCCATAGCTTGGCGGGTGCGCGGCAGACGCGCAAAGCACGCCGTCACGGTCACGCCTTCAGCGGCGAGATCGGGCAGGCGCGCCCAGATCTGGCGCGCGACCGGCGCCATGGGCGAGCGCGCAATCAAACGGATGGTGCGGGCTTCGGCGTCATAGGCGGACGCAGAGCCGGCGATCATCGCGTTGAGCGCGGCGGGCAGTCCTGACGTACGGGCGTCGAGCGTGCGTCGACGAGCGCTGAGTGCGAGCATGGTTGCGTCCTCGAATTTGGAGATCGCGCCTTCTCGCGCGTGGCGTTTCAAGGAGCATTCGCGCTTTTTGGTTTAGGCCGCGTAAATCCGGGGGCGAATCGCCGAACGAAATGCAGGAAGCCTCCCGCAAGGCGCGGGAGGCTTCTCTGTTTCTCCGGAATTTAAGACCTAAAGGTCGATCGGTTCGCCTCCGCCAGGCGGATGGGTGATGAACTCGATCACCTCCTGCTCGCTCACCGAGCGGTCGAGTTTGACCACGCGATGATCCAACGACGCGTCCTCGGGCACTTCCGGATCGTCCTCGCGCGCCGCAATCAGGCGCTCCAGCGCGCGGCGCTTCACGAAGGTTTTGCCGAAGGCGGATTCTTTCGCCACGCCATGCGCCATAAGGAGATTGGCGAGCCCCATGATCATTTTCTCATTCTGAGAGGCGGGCCTCACCGGAACGACGAGATAGCGCTCCTGCATATGCGTGAACTGATAGCGCTGCAGAATGAGGAAATTCGGATCCTCGACGAGCCCGCGCAGGCGCTCCATCACCGCGGGCAAGGTCATCTTCTTGTGCTCGAGCTCGTTCACCCGTCGGCCGAGACCCTGAAACACCATCGTGCGGTGGTGATACATGTTGAAGATCAGGATCATCATGTCGACGATCGCAGCCGTGGCGAGCGCCAGGAGATCGCGTTCGCGCAGACCGCCGCCAAAATCATTCGCGCGCGCGACGACGTCGCCGCCGGTCGCGGGCGCTTCTTCGATGTCGCGGCGGGCATCGTTGAGGTCCTGACGCGCACGTGCGCGCCGCTCGGCCTCGGACTCAGGCGTCACGCCTTCCTGCCCGCCTGCGCCGAAGCCGCTTCGCGCGAGCTGCAGCACGCTCGTCCAAAGCCGGTCGAACGCTTCCATTGTCGCGGCCGCGCCCTCCATCGAGCGAATGTCGACGGGCGGCAAAGGCCGGATCGCGTCGAGCGCGTCGGTGACGGCGTTCAGCTCCGCCGCCATGCCCGGATCGTGACAGCGGAAGCGCCGGCTGAGACTGTCCTCGAAAACGTAGTTGAGCTGGCCGTATTGATCGGCGCGCTCGTC
>JAUIEH010000412.1 GCA_030428405.1 Alphaproteobacteria bacterium | reverse complement strand
ATCCGACACGACATCGAGCGATAAAGAAGCCATGCGCGATCATGCGCGCAACCGAGCTTGACGCTCAACTCCGCTGAACGAAATCGTCCGGCGAATGTCGCGCAAACGCCTTTGTGGCGCCCCAATCGGCGTGCGAGTTTCAAATATGACGGTTGGAGCGCTGATCTGATCGGCGCAGCGCGAGAGGGGACGAAGCGCGATGGACGCGGTGATACAGTTTATTGTCGATCACGCCGGTCAGGCCGCAATCGAGGCGGTGTTCACGGCCTTCTTCACCGCTTTGATGATCCTCATCCCGTTTTATCTCTCGGGCCGCCGGCTCACTAACGTCACGCTCGGCGCGTTCAATCTGCGCTTCGCCGCCAAGGAGACCCAGTCCGCTTACGACCACTGGAAGCTCAGCGCGCCGTCAAACGCGCGCATCAAACGGCTGCTGCGCTCGCTCGCAGGCAATTGGCGCATTCTCTGGGTCGACGATCACCCCGAAGGCAATCGCTTCGAAATGGAAGCGCTCAGCGCCGTCGGCTTCAACATCATGACCGCGCGCAATAACGAAGAAGCCGTCCAGGTTCTGCGCGAAAATCACGTCCATTTCGTCATCAGCGATATCGGTCGGGACAACGGGCCAAGCGGTCTCGACCTGCCTGATCAGGCGCGCGCAGCCGTCAGCCGAGATCTGCCGTTCGTGTTTTATGTCGGAGAGCGCACCGGCGCGCGCACGCCTGGCGGCGATCCGGTCGCGGATTCACCGGCCCGGCTTTACGAAGCGATCAAGAATATTCTGAGCGACTAATCCGGCGCGGCGCTAGAGCTTTACGTCGAGCAGGGCGCCGGTCATTTGCTGTTCTGCGCGCGCAATCATCGCTGCGGCTTGTACGGACAATTCCGCGCGCTTCAGATCAACCACGCTCTGCGCAAGATCTGGCGCCGCCTCAACGGATTGCGAGGCGCCGGCGCCGGACGTGGACTGACCCGCGCGCGGATTGGCGGCGTGCATCATGTTGTAGGCGCTGCGTTCGAATTGAGCGGTCGCCCGCA
This sequence comes from Alphaproteobacteria bacterium, assembly GCA_030428405.1. Taxonomy (GTDB): domain Bacteria; phylum Pseudomonadota; class Alphaproteobacteria; order Caulobacterales; family Maricaulaceae; genus JAUIEH01. Next base: position 1,933 of record JAUIEH010000412.1, on the reverse strand, counting down.
TCAATCCGGCTGCGCCATTCAGTGGAGCGATCATTCTGCGCGCCTCCTCAGCTCGCAAACTAAGGCAAGCCAACGCGCAAGCCGCGCGAATTCGCGCAATTGCGTAAACGGAAACTTGATGGATGGCGAAAAGACCGCCGCCCGGCCTGGGCGGCGGTCTTCCCGTTCTATGACGCTTCAGCGTCCGAGCCGATGCGGACAAGGCCGCTCAACAGAGCGTCCAGGCCCTCGCCGCGGCCGGCATGGAGGTCGATGCGCCCGATCTTCTCGGTGAGCTTTTCAAGCGCTTCCAGCTCCTTCAGACGCATCAGCGTCGGGTTGTCGTCCATCAGACGCGCGGTGTTCAGGAGCGACCGCGTCGCCGCGGTTTCCTCCTGACGGCGGATGAGGTTGGCTTGCGCCGCCTTTTCGGCCTCAACCACCTTGTTGAGAAGAGCGCGCATCTCGCCCGGCAAGATCACGTCCTTCACCTTCACCTCGCGCAGATCGAGGCCGGAGCCGGCCAGACGCTCGCGCGCCTGTTCGGTGATCTCCGCGTCCACCTTCGTCCGCTCGTTCAACAGTTCATCGAGCGTGCGTCCGCCGACCGCCTCGCGCGCAGCAAGCTGCACAATGCGGTAGACGTGGTTTTCATAATCGCCGCGCGTGACCGCAGCGACCGCCTCAACATCCGTGATCCGCTCAAACGCCGTCAGCGTCAGGCGCACCGAGATGCGGTCCTTCGTCAGGATCTCCTGCGCGGCGATTTCAATCATCGCCGGCGAGAGGTCGTAGACAACGACCCGCACCGTCCGGCCGACCGCCCAGAATGCGTGCCGGCCCGGCCCGACCTTTTCGACAAGCGCGCCGTCCACATAGACGAGACCCGCGCCATGCTCGGAGATGGTCTCCTGCACCGCGCGCGTTCCCAGGACAGTGCGCCACGCCTCATACGTCGCCGGATCAATGCGGTGCGCAGACGTCAGGTCTATGCGTTCGACCGTGATGTCGCGCAGCGCCTTCCACGCGAACAGCGTCTCGTTCGGACCGACGAAATATGCGGGCTGACCCTCGAAGGAAACCAGCGCTGCTTCATCCGTGCCCGTGCGAACGATCTCGAGATGCTCTTCAGCCAGCTCGGGATGGTTCTTCTCGATGACGCGCGCCCACTCGCCGCGAAACGCGGCCTGGCGTACGTCATGGAGTTCGAACCGGACGCGGTGCGGGCTCAGCCAGACGCGGGTGCGGCCCGGTCCGAGAATCGCCTGCAGCTTGCCGTCGCGGATCATGAGCGCGCGTTGGTGCTCTGCGACTGTGATTGCCTTCATGATCATGTCTACGTCTCACATTTGCGCGGTTGTCCCGCGACTTTCGTTGTTGATCCGCTGGATCGCGCTCAGCTTTGTCGTCCGTCGAGTTCCCCGGAGCCGCTCAACGTGCGGCGCGCGGGGCGCGGCTTGAGAAGTCCGGTCCCGGCATTCGCCGATATCGCAGGGCGCATCGCCGCTGAAGCGGTCCTGCGCCGGACGAATGGCGGCTCCGGCCGTTTCCAGAAATCGGTATCCGCCCCGCCGCAAAGCGCGCAGCGCGCCTGCCGGTCCGCTCGCGGCGTCGGGCCGAAGCCGTCAGCTTTGAACGGGGGCGCGAGCGGCTCCGGTTCACCCCAAGTGCGATTGGCCTAGCAGGCTAATCTCCGTGAAAAGCGGAGCTTGGAGTCGGAGTCGAACCGACGACAGAGTGATTCTAAGTCACTTGCTCTACCCTCTGAGCTATCCATGCGGGTCCCCCAATAGAGGAGGGCTCACGCTCACGCGCCGGAACACGGAAACGGCACAGCCGCCCGCGCCCCCCGGGTCTCAGGAGCCCGTAGGAAGGCAACGCGAACGGCGTGCGTGCTAGGCGCGCTTCATGTCCGCGCGCGGGCGCGGACATGGCTTTTTCGGGATAGCGATCG
>JAUIEH010000411.1 GCA_030428405.1 Alphaproteobacteria bacterium | reverse complement strand
CGCCTCAACGCCGTTCTCGAAAATGAGCCGCGCATCGGCTTCATCGGCGAAGGGCGTGCGCGAGGAGCGCGTGCGGCTTTGCATCTCATCGACGGGCGCGCGGCCGGAAATGCGGCGCGACAGATCGAGGTCGTGGATCATCAGGTCCAACGTGACGGAGACATCCGTGCCGCGCTCGTTGAAGAGATTGCGCCGGCGCGCTTCGACGAGCACCGGCGTCTCAGGCGCCTCAAACAGACCGATCGCGGAAAAGACGAAGCGCTCCTGATGACCGACCTGGAGAACCAGATTGCGCTCGGCCGCCGCCGCGACCACCGCTTCAGCCTGGCGCAGTTCTGTGGCGATCGGCTTTTCGACGAGGACGTGCTTGCCCGCCATTAGGGCCGCCAGCGCCATCTCGCCATGCGAGGGCGCAGAGCTCGCCACCGTGACGGCGTCGCAATGCTCCAGAAACGCATCGACATCGTCGCAGGCGATGACGCCGTGCTTTTGCGCGAGCGCTTCGGCGCGTTCGGGATTGCGGTCGTATACCGCTGTGAGCTCGACGCGATCGTCGGCCGCGTATTTAGAGGCGTGGTAGCCGCCGAAAACACCGGCCCCGATGACCCCTGCGCGCAGCGCCGCCATGTATTGCTCCTAAAACCGCGGTTCCTGGGACGCGAGCAAGCATGCGGCGGGCCAGGACGCAACTGCGACAATTCATGTTGCATGCGCGAAAGAAAGCGCCGGAATCCTTTGCCACCGCCGCAATTTCGGCAGATTCTCGCGACTTCCTGTGGATATCGCCTGACGCGCGAGTGCGAGACCTTGCCGAGACGGCTCGGAATCGCAACAGACAAAAGCGTTAGATAACCGTCGCCGTTTGGGCGCCGGACCAGAAGGAGGGGCTCATGAACAAGTCAGAGCTCGTAAAGGCGGTCGCTGCAGATGCTGAGCTGACCCAAGCAGACGCCGGCCGTGCGCTGGACGCGACGATCAACGTCATCACGTCCCAGCTCAAAAAGGGCGAACCCGTCGCCATCGCCGGTTTTGGAACGTTCGAGTCCAAGCACCGCAAAGCCCGCGAAGGTCGCAACCCCAAAACGGGCGCGCCTGTTCCTATCGCGGCTAAGAACACCGCAGCCTTCAAGCCGAGCCAGACCCTTAAGGATCTCGGCCCGAAGGCGAAGCCGAAGTCCCGCTAGGATTTCGGTCTGAAGGCTTCCGCCTTCCAGAACGCAAGAAAGGCGGCCTCTCGCGAGGCCGCCTTTTTTGTTCCGGTCACGAATGAAACGCCTATTCGGCTGCGTCAGCCGCGCTGTTCACGTCGGCCTGCAAACCGCGCAGACGCTCAGCCACCATGAATGCGAGCTCGATCGCCTGATCGGCGTTGAGGCGCGGATCGCAATGGGTGTGATAGCGCGAGGACAAATCCGCCTCGGTCAGACCACCCACCCCGCCGACGCATTCGGTGACGTTCTTGCCCGTCATCTCGACATGCACGCCGCCCGGCCAGGCGCCTTCCGCGCGCACGACGTCGATGAAGTCGCGCGTCTCCGCGAAAATCTTGTCGAGCGCGCGCGTCTTGAAGCCGGTCTCGGCCTTGAAGGTGTTGCCGTGCATGGGATCGCACGTCCAAACCACGCGGCGACCCTCGCGCTGCACTGCGCGGACGAGCGGGGCCAGCTGCTCGCCGACGCCGGCGGCGCCGAAGCGCGCGATCAAGGTCAGGCGTCCGGGCACGTCGTCGGGATTGAGCACTTCGATCAAGCGCAGAAGCTGATCATGCGCCATTCCCGGTCCGCATTTCACGCCGATGGGATTTTTCACGCCGCGCAAGAATTCGACATGCGCGCCATCGAGGTCGCGCGTGCGGTGGCCGATCCAGAGGAAGTGCGCCGACGTGCAGTACCAATCCCCGGTCTGGGAATCGACGCGCGTCATCGCCTCTTCATAAGGCAAGAGCAGCGCTTCATGACTGGTGAAAAGCTCGGTCTCGTTGAGCTGGGGCGCATGCGTCGCCGAGACGCCGCACGCTTCCATGAAGGCCAGCGCATCCGAAATGCGGTCGGCGAGTTCGCGATAGCGCGCCGCCGCCTCACTCTGCGAGACGAAGTCCAGCGTCCATTTGTGCACGTTGGCCAAGGCCGCGTAGCCGCCATGTGCGAGTGCGCGCAATAGGTTCAGGGTCGCCGCCGACTGGCTGTAGGCTTGCTTCAACCGGGCGGGATCAGGCGCGCGCGAATCCGATGCGAACGCCATGTCGTTGATGATGTCGCCGCGATAAGACGGCAGCGTCTCGCCGTCGATCGTTTCGATGGGGCTGGAGCGCGGCTTGGCGAACTGGCCCGCGATGCGGCCGATTTTCACCACCGGCTTTTGAGCGCCGAAGGTCAAAACCACCGCCATCTGCATCAAGGCGCGAAAGGTGTCGCGAATGGAATTGGCCGAAAACTCCGCAAAGCTCTCCGCGCAGTCGCCGCCTTGGAGGAGAAGCGCCTCGCCGTCGGCGACATGGCCAAGTGCGGCCGTGAGCTTGCGCGCCTCGCCGGCGGACACGAGCGGCGGATATCGGCCGATCTCCGCCGTCGCCGCCGACAAGGCGTCGAGGTCGGGATAATCTTCAGGGATGTGCTTTGCGGGGCGGCTGCGCCAGCCCTCAGGCGTCCAAGTCACTTTCGCTGCTCTCGTCATTCACTACTATCACTATAGAAACGCCATTGGCCGACGCCAGTGCGATGCAGCGCAAAATTGTAGCGGCGATGCATGAATGACGCGTGGATGAGGGGGAAAATAATGCGCAAAATACTAATTGCGACGATCGTTATCACCGGAATCGCAGTCGCTGGCTGCGCCACAATGACCGAAGAAGAATGCGTTACCGCCGACTGGCGCGCGGTCGGCACGCAGGACGGCGCGGCCGGACGCACCACGAACTGGTTTGCGAGGCGCAGCGAGGATTGCGCGCGCCACGGCGTCACGCCGGACTATGCGTCATGGGAAA
>JAUIEH010000410.1 GCA_030428405.1 Alphaproteobacteria bacterium | reverse complement strand
CCCTGGCCTGTGACCTGGATTGATCCGGCCGAAGCGATCGCGCGCCGTGTTGCGGATGTGGCTGGCGCGCTCTACGAGGCCGAGGCGGCTGAGGGCGTTTTGCGCTCGACCGCGCCGCCCGCGCTTGCGCCCGCATTGCTGGCGCGCCTGAACGCGCTCGGCCTCGAGTTCGCGCCCGACGCTTTGCTGCTTGCTTCCGGATAGCTTTCAACGGGTTGACGCGCACGCCGCGACGTGGTCTTTGCCCGCCTTCCGTGCTCGGCGCGGAAACAGGACGGAAGACGCGCGACCGCCGTTGAGATCGTCCGCCCAATCCTGCGGCGGACCGGAACGCGTCAAGTGAGAGGCGACATGTCAAAACGTGATCCGGTCAAGCACAAGCTCGACCGCCGCATGGGCGAAAACATCTGGGGCCGCGCCAAAAGCCCCGTCAATCGCCGTAGCTACGGCCCCGGCGAACACGGCCAGCGCCGCAAGTCCAAGCTTTCCGACTTCGGCATTCAGCTCCGCGCCAAGCAGAAGCTGAAAGGCTATTACGGCAACATCACCGAGAAGCAGTTCCGCAAGACCTATGACGAGGCCACCCGCCGCAAGGGCAACACGGCCGAGCTTCTGATCGGTCTCTTGGAAAGCCGCCTCGACGCCATCGTTTATCGCGCGAAATTCGTCCCGACGGTTTTCGCCGCGCGCCAGTTCGTCAATCACGGCCATGTCAGCGTCAACGGCCGGCGCACGAACATTTCCAGCTTCCGCTGCAAGCCGGGCGACGTTGTCGAAGTGCGCGAGCGCTCGCGCACCATGGCGCTGGTGCTTGAGGCCATGGAGAGCCAGGAGCGCGACGTTCCTGAATATCTCGACATCGATCCCAAATCGATGACCGCCACCTTTGTGCGCGTGCCTGAGCTGAACGACGTGCCGTATCCGACCAAGATGGAACCGAACCTGGTCGTCGAATTCTATTCGTCCTGACCGTGGGCGAGCGTCCATCTTCGAAAGATTGCGCGAAGGCGTGCCGGGTCGATCCCGGCGCGCCTTTTTCGCTTAAGGACTTCGATCCTGACGATCGCCGTTTCTTCGAGGATGAAGACGACGCCAAGGACTCCTGGCGCGACGACAGCGAAGAGATCGACAAGCTGCAGGACAAGCTGTTCGCGGAGGGCAAGCGCGCGCTTTTGATCGTCCTTCAGGGCATCGACTGCGCGGGCAAAGGCGGCACGATCCGGCGCGTGTTCAATGCGACCGGCCCGCGCGGCGTGCGCGTGGCGGCCTTCGGCAAACCGACCGACCGCGAGCTGTCGCACGACTATCTCTGGCGCGTGCATCAGGTCGTGCCGCCGCGTGGTTTCATCGGCGTATTCGATCGCTCGCACTATGAGGACGTGTTGATCGTCAAGGTGCGCGAGCTGGCGCCCGCGGACGCGGTCGAGAAGCGCTACGACCAGATCAATGCGTTCGAAAAACACCTCGTCGAAAACGACGTCGCGATTGTGAAATTCATGCTGCACATGTCCAAGGAAGAGCAGGCGCGCCGTCTGCAGGATCGCTTGGATACGCCCAAGAAGCGGTGGAAGTTCAATCCGTCAGATCTTGAAGAGCGCAAGCTCTGGGATGACTACGCCGCCGCCTATGAAGAAGCGCTGCAGCGTTGTTCGACCAAGCACGCGCCCTGGCATGTCGTGCCGTCGGACAACAAAGAACGCCGCTCAGCGATCGTCGCGCGCATCGTGCGCGGCGCGCTTGAGGACATGGATCCGAAATATCCCGACACCGGCTACAAGCCGGAGGACTACGTCATTTCTTAACGCGCAACGAAGCCAATTTGAGCAGCGTTTTTTACCGCGCCTGCACCTTCCTGCATTACGGTCCGCCCTGGGTGTCTGGAGGGCGAGATGCAGCCATTAATCATCGCAGTCATCGCTGCAATGTCGGCGAGTGCGAACGCAAGCAGCTTCGAACCGACCACGGTCGCCGACAAAGCGCCGATCGAGGTCGAACTGACGCGCAGTCTGTTGCCGAGCCCGGCCGAAGACTTCTACGCCATGCCTGAGGCGCTTTACGGCGTGATGATCCTTTCCGACGACATCGTCGTGCGCGTCGCGTCGAGCGGCTGCACCGGTCCGGACAGCTTCGACGTCGATGTCGCCGCGCTGGGCGATGACGCCTATAGCGTCGCCTTCCGCCGCGTCGAAGTCGATCATTGCCGCGCGCTTCTCATCGACGGCGCCGAGCTGCGCTTCTCGCGCACGTCGCTTGGCGTGCCGCCGGGCGCGCGCGTGGTCGTCGAAAACGCCGTCGAGCGCTAATCCGCGACATTCCTGACCGCGTCGATCTCCCAGCCGAGCAGCGCGCCGTCGCCATCGCGCACCGGCGCAGGCGCTTCGAAGGTGAAATCACGGCAAGCGGAAAACGCGGCCGCGGCGTCAGCCTCGCTGAGCGCGGCGGCGCTCAACGCATCAACCCGCATCTTATGCGCGCTGGCCTCCGCGCGCGCCTGGGCGAGCGTTTCCTCGAGCGCAGGCGCCGGCCCCTGATTGCGCGCTGAGAACAAGTCCTCAAGCACGTCGCAGACCTTCGAGATCATGTCGTCATGCGCGCGCTCGGCGGCGCGCGCCCGCGCCGCGGAAAGTCCCGCTTCAAACGCATCCGCGGCGTTGCGGGCTGCGAGCAGGCGTGACGGCGCATTGTCTGCGCGTTTGACGGTCGCGGCCTCATGGGCGGCGCGCAAAGCGCGCTCGCAAAGCGCGCAAATGCCGTTCTCCGCCAGAAGAAAGGCGGCGTCCGCGCTCGCCTCGGCGGCGCCTTTCGCCGGCGCGCCTTCGCGGGCGTGCACGATGACGCGAAAACGGCCGTCCGGCTTCAACACGCGTCCAATCTCTGCGACCGCCTTCGCCATGTCGGCATATTCGATGGCGAATTGGGAGACGGCGGCGTCGAAGCTCTCATCGGCGAAGGGCAGCGCGGTCATGTCGGTGCGCGAATGCAGGGTGAAGCGACCGGCGATCTCGGGTG
>JAUIEH010000409.1 GCA_030428405.1 Alphaproteobacteria bacterium | reverse complement strand
GTGCTGGGCGACATGTCCGTCGCCATCGCGCTTGCACAACGGTTCAAGGACGCAACGGCTTAGGCCGAGACCGGACGCGCCGCGCGACGCAGGGCGCTGATCGTTTCGTGTCGCAGCGCGTCATCGCCCATGGCTGCGATCTGGCCGCCGCGCCAGGCGTTCTTCTGAGCGCCAGTCCAGTCGGTGACGACGCCGCCGGCGCCTTCAATAACGGGGATGAGCGCACAAACGTCATAGGTCTGCAGGCCCGCCTCGATGACCAGATCAACGCCGCCCGACGCCAACAGGCCATAGGCGTAAGCATCCATGCCGAGACGCGTCATGCGGGCGGCGGCGCGCAACAGCTCAAACCCGCCGGCTTCGGCGCCGTCAAACATCGACATGGGGTCGGTGCAGGAAATCACGGCGTCGGCGACGCTGAGACATTGGCGCGCGCGCGCAGGGTTGCGCTCGCCATTGGCGCAGAACGTCGTTTCGCCGGCCGCGCCGATCCAGCGCTCGTCCAGGACCGGACAATCGATGACGCCGACCACCGGGCGGTCTTCGAAGCTCAGCGCAATGAGCGTCGTCCAGAGCGGCGCGCCGATGACGAAAGAGCGCGTGCCGTCAATGGGATCGATGGTCCAGCGCCAGGGACCGTTCGCAGGCGTTTCGGGATGTTCTTCGCCCAATACGCCGTGGTCTGGATATTCTTCGGCGATGAGTTCGCGTATGGCGCGCTCGGCGGCGCGGTCGGCCTCGGTGACGGGGTCGAAGCCGTCTTCGGACTTGTTGACGGTCGGCCCATGCGCGCGAAACCGCGCCAGCGTTTCCAAGCGGGCGCGGTCAGCGAGGCGTTCAGCAAACGCGGCGAGGTCTAAGAGCTCGTCACTCGTCGGTGCGGCGGTCATGCGCGGGCCATAGCACGGCCCGCGCTTGCGCGCCTATCAGGCGGACTTATTCGCCGTTCAAAGATTTGGCGAGGTCAAGCAGGCGACGACGCGGGCCTTCGCCGAGGCGGTAATAGGCCCGGATCAGGTCCATGGTCTCTTTTTGCGAGAACACATCCGGGCCAAGCTCGCCGTCGAGCTGGCGCTCGGCGGGATCTTCGCCAAGACCGTCATAGAAATACTGCACCGGCACATGCAGCGCTTCAGACAGCTCAAACAGCCGGCTCGCGCTGATGCGGTTGGCGCCGCACTCATATTTCTGGATCTGCTGGAAACGAATGCCGACGGCTTCCGCCAGCTGTTGCTGCGTCAAACCCAAAAGCCGGCGGCGCCGACGCAAACGCTTTCCCACATGAAGATCAATCGCGTTGGCCATAGCGCCCCTCGCTCCAATCACCTGCGCCCGAATTGACGCGTTTCGTCAGAAGGGCGAGCAATCGGCGTGCCAGTGCGCCAATGACGGGCGTGTGCGGCGGAGGTGAATTACAGCGCAGGCGCGATATGAGGCTCAATTCATGATGCGTCGCAAAATTTTTTGCACAACAGGATGCCTCAGAATCCGCGCTCCGAGAAACATATTGCCATTTGATTCAAAGAATTAGGTGGAATTTCCGGCGAAATCGACCGGCGCTTGCGCTATGCTGCATCGCGAGATACATTTTGTGCGTTGCGGCGTTCGTCGACGCCGCGCGCCCAGATTGGGCGTTTCCTCCCTAGACGAGACTTGGGCCGCGCTCTTTAGCGCGGCCCCTTTTTTTCGCCGGTATTGGAGAAGGTGGTTACTCGGCCGCCTGACGCGCCGATGAGGCGCTCAAGCGCGCGATAAACTCCGCCATGTCTGCTTTCAAGCCCTTGAATCCACGCGATTTTGAGACGCGCCGCTCGTCCATATAGAGCCCGCGATTGATCTCGATCTGAACCGCGTGGAAGCCGCGAGAAGGCCGTCCGTAGCGCTCTGTCGAATAGCCGCCCGCATAAGGCGTGTTGCGCGCAACGCGCAGGCCGAGCCCGCGCAAATGCATTTCGATGTCGTTGACGATCTGCGGCGCGCAGGAGGAGCCGTAGCGGTCGCCGAGCACCACATCGACGCGATTGCGTCCGCGGTCGCGATCACCCGGCCCGCCAATAGACGGCATGGAATGGCAATCGAGGAGAATGGCGCAGCCGAAACGGGCGCGACTTTCCATCAACAGCGTATTGAGCGCGTCGTGATAGGGCTCGTGCAACGCGCGGATGCGGCGCTCGGCCTCCTCGAAACGGATGGGGCCTGCGTAAATCTCAGCGCCGTCGGCGACTATGCGCGGGATCGATCCGAGACCGGCCGCGACGCGCGGCGTGCGCGCATTGATCCACGCTGGGACAGGTCCGTCGAACATGGCCGGATCGATTTCCCAGGCGTGCCGGTTGGCGTCGATATAGGCGCGCGGGAAGCGGGCGCGCAAAAGCGGCGCGCCCCGGTCGGGCGCCGTCTCGAACAACTCATCCACAAATGCGTCTTCAGACGCGCGAAGCGTTGTCGGATCGAGGCGTGACGCGGATTGGAATCGCCTATGGTAGACGCGGCCGCTGTGAGGCGAGGCGAAAACGAATGGACTTGTCTGGCGCTCAGGCCGCAAAACGTCTATCGGACGATCGTAGAGATCGGCTTCGTCCGCGTCGTTCGCGGCTGTATCGTCGGTTGAGCGCGCCATCGAAGCCCATCTTGTCGTATGCGTCGGGATGGTCAACAAAGCTGACGCATCAAGCAGGTTCATGTCGGCTTAGTATTTTTATATAAGACTACGGTCTGAGCGCGATGGGGAGCGCATGAGCCGGGTGGGATCGGACATGGCGAAGATTCTTTTGGCGGAAGACGATGACTCGATGCGGGGCTTCCTCGCAAAGGCGCTTGAACGCGCCGGTCATGAAGTCGTCGCCTGCGCTGATGGCGAAGAGGGTCTCGAAGCGCTGGAGTTCAATGACGCGCGCTTTGATCTCCTGCTCACCGACATCGTGATGCCGGGCATTGACGGGATCGAGCTTGCGCGCCGCGCAGCTGAAATCCACCCGGACCTCAAGATCATGTTCATCACCGGTTTTGCGGCGGTTTCGCT
>JAUIEH010000011.1 GCA_030428405.1 Alphaproteobacteria bacterium | reverse complement strand
TCCGCCCGCCGTCACCGCGCATGCCGGCGCCGCCTGGTCGCGCGCCAATCTGGAGCTTGCTCCTGAAGACGCGCTTGAAGCGCTGATCGCGGATCTTCGCGAACGCGTTCCCGATGCGCCTGCGCCTGTCGCCGCACAGGCGCATCGCTGGCGTCATGCGCGCGTCGAAGAACCCGTGGGCGTTGCGTTTGCATGGGACGAACAGACCGGCATCGGCGCGTGCGGCGACTGGCATCTGGGCCCGCGCGTCGAGTTGGCCTGGCTGTCGGGCGATGCGCTTGGCGGGCGCATCGCGCTCTGACGGCTTACGCGGCGGAGACGACGAAGCTGGCGATGGTCGTCGCGCTGCCGCCAATATTCAGCATACCAAATTTCTTGGCGCCTTCGATCTGATAATCGCCCGCTTTGCCGGAGACCTGCTTGGCGCAGTCTAACATCATGCGCACGCCCGTTGCGCCGACCGGATGGCCAAGACCGATCAGCCCGCCGCTGGGATTGATCGGCGTGGCGCCGTCGCGTCGGATGACGCCTTCCTCGATCGCCTTCCAGCTTTCTCCCGGCGCCGTCAGGCCAAGATGGTCGATCGCCATATATTCCGTGGTCGTAAAGCAGTCGTGGATTTCAACGCCGTCAAGGTCGTTGGCGCTTTCCAGCCCCGCGCGGCCGACCGCATCCTGTACGGCCTGGCGGACATGCGGAAAGACATAGTCCGCGTCCGCGCTCGCTTCGAGCTTGGGTTCAAGCGCGATATGAGCGGTGCGATGGCCCCAGCCGTCAATTTTCGGAAGCTGCGCGAGCGCGCCGCCGCGGCGCTTGGCGTACTCGGCCGCCTTTTCGGCGTTGGCCAGGAACACGATGGCCGCGCCGTCGGTAATTTGTCCGCAATCGGTGCGTCTGATGCGCCCGTCAATCACAGGGTTGGCTTCGTCATCCTGTGAGAAGCTTTCATCCGTAAACGACCACTTTCGGCTCTGCGCGTTCGGATTGAGGCGCGCATTGTCGAAATTGATCCTGGCGATTTCGGCGAGATGCTCGTTTTTCAGGCCGTAGCGGCGGTCATATTCGTCGCCGAGCTGGGCGAACATATGCGGCCAGGGATATTTCACGCCGACGCATTCGCGCCCCGCCCACATGGCGGGCGGACCGATATTCGCCGCGGCCTGATCGCCGGGCACGTTGCGCATCATCTCAACGCCGAGGACGGCGATGAGGTCGTAGCGTCCGGCCTCGATTTCAGCCATCGCGCTCAGCATCGCCATCGAGCCCGAGGCGCAGGCGGCTTCATGGCGCGAGGCGGGCATGCCGGTGAAACGCGGATCGACGGCTGCGAAGAAGCCGCCGAGATGGCCCTGATTGCAGAAAATCTCGGAGGTGAAATTGCCGACATGGGCGCATTCAATGTCGCGGGGCTCGAGCTCAGCCGCGCTCAGTCCGCCCTCGATCGTTTCCTTGACCATCGCGAACAAGTCATTGCCTTCGCGCGCCCAGTTGCGGGCGAAATCGGTCTGATAGCCGCCGAGAACGTAAACGCCGTCAGTCATGCAATTCTCTCCTAAGCGGTCGCGGCGCCGGATTGCGCATAGCCGCATGCATGGGCGAGCCGGTCGCCGCCCCAGAATAATTCGCCGCCGACAACGAATGTGGGCGCGCCGAACACGCCGGCCCGCAGAGCTTCGTCGGTGACCTCTTTCACCACTGCTTTTATGTCGTCGCCGCCAATGGCGTCCATGATCGCGCCGCCATCGCTCCCGCACGAAGCCACGACGCTCTGCAAGGTTTCAGGGTCGGACAGATTGCGCCCGTCCTCAAAGCTCGCCGCGAAACAAGCGTTAGCAAATTCGATCGCGGTGGCTGATCCGTCGGCGCGCTCGATGGCGTAAAAGGCGCGCGCGGCCGGTATGGAGTTGAAAGGGAACGGCGCGGGCCAGGCGAACTTGCCGCGCTCCTGCATCGCCGTGCGCTCAACGTCATGCATGACATAGGCGCCCTTGGGCGTGTCGAGCGGCGGCGGACCGGCGCCGAGCGATTTATACACCACGCCAAGCGAGAAGGGCCGCCAGCGAATGGGCGAAGTTTTTGACGCTTCGTTAACGTTCGGGAGAGCGAGAAAGCTGTAGCCTGATGAAAAGTCGAAGAAAAAGTCGATCGCGCTCGATGTCGTCATGGCCGCCTGCTGACCTGAGGGTTGTCTGAAAAGCAAACGCTTCGGCTCGGACGCTATCGGGGAAGGTCTGGTTGTGCAAGTTAATGCGCTGCGACAGCGAAGCTTGACGAATGGTCGCATATTCTCGGCTTGCCGTCTCGCGCCGCTGAGCTATAGTATGGTAATGAAAGTTACGAAAAACGCTGCGCTGACGGGCTTTGCACCGCAGACGCGCGTGGTGCGCTAGGGAACAGATGACTGCACGCTCGCGGGATTTGCTATCGCGTTTCAGTGGCCGGATGACGCTGCCGCTGATTGCTGCGCCGATGTTCTTGGTGTCAGGGCCCGAGCTGGTCGGCGCCACGCGCAAGGCCGGCGTCATAGGCTCATTTCCATTTCCCAATGCGCGCACGCTGGATGATCTGGAGAACTGGCTCCAGGAAGTGTCGAGCGCGCCTTCGGATGCAGCGCCTTTCGCCGCCAATATGGTGACGCATTCTTCTTACGACCGGCTCGGCGCCGAGATCGAACTCATCAAGCGCTACAAGCCCGACATCGTCATCACTGCGCTGGGCGGACCCAAGCCGGTCATCGAAGCGGTGCATTCCTATGGCGGCCTGGTGTTCGCCGATGTGAACTCGGTGAAGTTCGCACGCAAGGCTGCGGAATCAGGCGTCGACGGTCTAGTTCTGGTCTCGGCGGGCGCAGGCGGTCACACCGGCGACATGGCCGGTTTCGCCTTCGTTCCGGCGGTGCGCGAGTTTTTCGACGGCGTGATCGTTCTGGCGGGCAGCATTTGCGACGGCCGGGCCATTCGCGCAGCCGAAATCCTGGGCGCGGACCTGGCTTATATGGGCACGCCGTTCATCGCAGCGAAAGAAAGTCTGGCGACGGATGAATATCGCGGCATGCTGATCGCGGCGGAGTTCAAGGACCTCGTCTTGTCGAACGCGCTGACTGGCGCCCACGCTTATTATCTGCGCGCGAGCCTCGAGAAGATGGGGCTCGACGTCGACAATCTCGGCAAGAAGGACCGGCCCGATTTCACGGAGTCCCAGACCAGCATCAAGGCTTGGCGCGACGTCTGGTCGGCCGGCCATGGCGTCGGCCTGGTCAAAGAGGCGCGCCCGGCGGGCGACATTATTTCAGAGCTGAAGCAACAATATTCAGCGGCGGCGAACGCAGACATATTTGGAAGCGTCGAATGTCGCGAACCGGAAAGGATCGGCTAATGGTTACGGTGAAAGAGCGGTTCGAGATCCGCATCGATTCCGAGGAAAACCCGCTTCTCGAAGGCGGCTATGCTCCGATTGAAGAGGAAATCGAGGCGTTCGACCTTTCCGCCGAGGGTGACATTCCGACGGATCTGTCTGGCGCTTATGTCCGCAACGGGCCCAATCCGCGTTATCAGCCGCGCGGTCGCTATCACATGTTCGACGGCGACGGCATGCTTCACGCCGCGCGTTTCGAAAACGGCTCGGTAAGCTATCGCAATCGCTGGATCCGCACGCGCGGTTTTGAAATGGAAGGCGAGGCGGGACGTGCGATCTGGCCGGGCCTGATGGAGACGCCCGATCGCGGCCTGCCGGTCGCGTGGGGCTCGGATCACTGGCTCAAAGACGCTTCGAACACGGACGTAATTCCGTTCAACGGCAAGCTGCTCACGACCTTCTATCAGTGCGGCATCCCCTATATCGTCGATGCGACCAGCCTTGACACTGTCGGGCCGCTGGACGCCGAAGGTCTCAAGATCCGTCAGGTCTCGGCGCATTCGCGCACGGACCTTGCGACTGGCGAGCTGATGTTCTTCGATTACGACGCCAAGCCGCCTTACATGACTTATGGCGTGCTCAACGCCGACGGCTCTCTGCGCTGCTTCTCCGAGATCGAGCTGCCGGGCGCGCGTCTGCCGCATGACATGGCGATCACGCCGAACTATTCGATCCTGATGGACCTCTCGCTGTTCTGGAACCCAGACCTCCTGCAGCGCGACATTCATAAGGTCGAGTTCCATCCCGACCTGCCGAGCCGGTTCGCCATTCTGCCGCGTCATGGCGGCAATGCCGACATACGCTGGTTCGAGGTCGAGCCCTGCTACATCTACCACGTCATTAATTCGTGGGAGGACGGCAACGAGGTCGTGCTCGACGTTTGCCGCATGCGCACGCCGGAGCCGGGCCCCGAAAAGACCCAGCAATATGCCGGCAGCAAATATGCCAGCCTGCTCGCCTGGGCTTCGATGGATGCGCAATATTACCGCTATCGCTTCGACATGGAGACCGGTCAGACCAAGGAAGAAATCATCGATGACGAGTTCATCGAGTTTCCGACGATCAACCAGTATTTCCAGGGCCGCGAGAGCCGGCGCTCCTATCACGCTTATATCCCGCAGGGCGAGCCGCTGCGCATGGCCGGCATCGTCTCCTACGACACAAAGGCCGGCACGTCGGAAAAATATGTCTACGAACAAGGCGTCTATGCGAGCGAGCCGGTCTTCGCCCCGCGCGACGGCGCCGTTCAGGAAGACGACGGCTGCGTCATGACCTTCGTTGAAAACATGAATGAAGGCGGCAAGACCGAGCTGCATCTGTTCGACCCGAACAATGTCACGGATGGTCCGTTCACCCGCGTGGCGATCCCGCGCCGCATGCCGATGGGCTTCCATGCCTGCTGGATGCCGCAAAGCCTGACGGGCTGAAACCGGCGTCAGAATGATCTATAAATCGGGCGCCCATCGCGGCGCCCGATTTTTTTGTGCGCCGCACCAATCGATTCCGGCCGTCGCAAAAATGATCGCGGACGGACATGTGCGATTGACTTGCACAAAAAGACTTACCTAAGGTCGAAGCCGAAAGGGGCTTTTTATGGCGATGCTTTCGGTCATCTGGAAGATGATCAATTTCTATGGGCGCTTCACGCCGACTTTCTCGCGAACCGGGTATTTCGTCCGACGGCTGACATGGCCGAAAGACGATTATGATCTGACCGGCCAGACCTGGCTGGTGACCGGCGCGACAGGCGGCATTGGTCGCGCTGCGGCGCTCGCCGCTCTGCGCAACGGCGCCAGCGTCATCGTCGCCGCCCGCAACGCCGACAAGCTTGCCGAATTGGTCCGTGACGCCGGCGACGACGCTGCGCGCCTGACCACGATGACCGTCGATTTGTCCTTGCAGTCAGACACTCAGCGCATGGTCGACGAACTCGCCGCCGACGGCGCGCCGCAGATCGACGTGCTGGTCAACAATGTCGGCATATTGAACCGTGAGTTTTCGCTCACGCCGGAAGGGCGCGAGACGTCATACGCGACCAATCTGCTCAACCATCATCTTTTGACGGAAGGCCTGCTCGGGGCGAGCAAGATTCCCGAGGGCGGGCGCGTCGTGAACGTGACCTCGGGCGGGCTCTATAACGTGCCCCTGAACATCAAGATGCTGAACATGCCCGAAAAGCACTATAGCGGCTTTCTGGCGTACGCCGCGCATAAGCGCGCGCAGCTTGCCTTGTCGGACCACTACCGCGCCGAACATCAGGGCAAGGGCGTCAAATACTACACCGTGCATCCCGGCTGGGCGGCGACGCAGGGCGTGCGCACCTCGCTGCCGCGCTTCCGTGTGATCCTTGGCCCGATTCTACGCACGCCCGCGGAAGGCGCCGACACTATTGTGTGGCTCGGCGCAACGGCGCCTGAAGAAGTCGAGGACAAGGTCTGGTTCGACCGCAAGCCGCGGCCGCCTCATGTCTATCCAGCGACCCGCGAGCCGAAAGCGACGATTGAACAGGTGGTCACTTTCCTTGAAGACGATCTGGCGCGCGGCGGCGCGCCGGCGGAGCCGGCGGCTGCGCCGGCGAATGCGTCCGCCTCGTGAGCGCGCCGGAGTTTCACGTCTCGCCGACAGCCGGCGCCGAGGACAAGCGGGCGGCCGCATACCGATCCTATGTGCTGCTCGTCCTCATCGTCGTCTACACGCTGAACTTCATCGACCGTCAGATCATCGCGATCCTGTCGCCGATGATTAAGGACGAGTTCAATGTCAGCGACACCGAACTCGGCTTCCTCAAGGGCATGGCGTTCGCGCTGTTATATTCGACGCTGGGCATTCCGATCGCGCGCTTCGCCGACCGCCACAACCGCGTGTCGATCGTCGCCGGCGCTTTGGCGGTGTGGAGCTTCTTCACGGCGCTGTCGGGCCTTGCGGCCAATTTCATTCAGCTTGCGCTTGCGCGTTTCGCGGTCGGCATCGGCGAGGCGGGCTGCAGCCCGCCTTCGCATTCTCTGATCTCGGATTATTTCCCGAAAGAAAAGCGCGCGAGCGCGCTGGCCATTTACGCGCTCGGCATTCCCATCGGCATCATGTTCGCCTTCCTCGCAGGCGGACAGCTCGCCGCCGCGGTGGGCTGGCGCTGGACGCTGATCATTCTCGGCGCGCCCGGCGTCATCCTCGCGCTGGTCTTGCGCTTCACCGTGCGCGAACCCGAACGCGGCGCGCATGATGTCGGCTCCAATATGGAGCAGCCCAAATTCATGGACGGCGTGAAGACCATCGCGTCGGTGCGGTCCTTCCAGCTCATCTGCATCGGGGCGGGTCTTGCGTCGATGTCGGCTTTCGCGCTCGCGACCTGGGTCGTCGATTTTTACGTACGCGCGCATGAGCTTACATTCACGCAGATCACAACGCCGCTGGCCGGCATCATGGGGCTCGGCCTCGGCTTCGGCACCTATCTCGGCGGCGCGCTCGGCGACGTCCTCGGCAAGCGAAACCGCGCCTACTATATGTGGCTGCCGGCCATATCCTTTGTCGGCGCGGCGCCGTTCCTTGTCATTGCGCTTCTGGTCGGTTCGAGCACGGTCTCGTTCGCCTGGCTGACGGTCGGCTACATCATGACCGGCATCTATACGGGACCGACTTTTGCGACGATCCAGACCTTGTCGCCCGTACGCCTGCGTGCGCTCGCCGCGGCAATCTTCCTTTTTGTCGCGAATCTCGCTGGAATGGGCTTTGGGCCCTTGTTCACCGGGTTCATAAGCGATGCGCTTTCCTCGCGCATGGGCGAAACTGAAGCCTTACGAATGTCGCTCATCGTCATGATGTCTGGCTTCGTGGTTTCCGGCGTTTTCTTTGTCGCCGCCGCGCGCTGCATCGGCAGGGACATGGACGCCGCCGTCGCGCGAGACGCTGCATAGGCCATGTTTGCCTATGCAACGGCGGGGCCGGCGCGCTAAGCGCTGCCTATATGTCACGCTTGCTGGTTTTACTGCTGAAGAGCAGTCGCGTTTACCATACTTGCATTGACGTACCCACTAGCGCCTCATAGCATCTGCCGCTGTCGGATGCCCGGACCTTAAGGTCGAAAAATGCGTCACAGTACGCCGGGCACGAGGGGAGGACATACGGAATGCGTTATCTTTCAACGACGTCGGCGCTCGCCTTAATGGCGGCCAGCGTGGCGAGCGCGCCAGTGCTCGCGCAAGACGAAGCCGAAGCCAATTCGGGCCGCGGTCTCGAGCAAATCATCATCACGACCCAGCGTCGTGAAACAGGCCTTCAGGACACCGCCATCGCGGTCGCGGCCGTCACCGGCGAGCAGCTCCATGAGAGCAATATCGTCAGCTATGAAGACCTTGCGGCGAGCGTGCCGTCTTTGTCCTTCACCGCGCTTTCGATCTTCGACCACGAATATAATATTCGCGGCGTCACGAATACGCGTCTCGACCATCCGACGGCTGACCAATCAATCGGCATCTTCATCGACGACGTCTATGTCGGCCGTTCTGGTCTTCTGAACACGAATTTTTATGACGTGAACCGCGTCGAAGTCGTGCGTGGTCCGCAGGGCGTGATCCTCGGCCGCAACGTCGTTGGCGGCGCCATCAGCGTTATTACCAACGCGCCGGAAGACACCTTCGGCGCCGGCTTCCGCATCGGCTACGGCAATTTCAACGCCATCACGAGCGAAGGTTACGTCACGGGCCCGCTGTCGGACGCATGGTCGGGCCGCTTGTCCTATCGCTTCGAAGATCGCGACGGCTACAACGAAGACATCTCCAACAACCGCGACCTCGACGACATTCAGTCGCTTCAGGCGCGCGGCCAGCTGCTCTTCGCACCGGTCGGCAGCGACACCAATGTCCGCTTCATCGCCGAGTTCACCGATGACGAACTCAACGGCGTGCACAGTGCAGCCATTCCTGGCGGCGCAGGTCCCTGGAGCGCTTCACGCGCGGCCCTCGGCATTACGGACATCCGTCAGAGCCTTCCCGGCCAGCCGACCTTCCGCGGCGACGCCGCGCCAACGCCGCAGCGCGGCGAGCGTACAGCCTGGGGCGTGACGCTCGATGCTGAATTCGCGGTCGGCTCGAACATGTTGTTCAACTCGATCACCGGCTATCGCGCGGGCGAGGGTTCGAACTACTACTCGCAAACGGGCTTTGATCCGCTCTATCTGCTGAACAATCCGGCGTCCGGCGTTTCGCCGCTGGCGTTTGACAGCTTCGTCTATGAAGACGAGGAAATCACCCAGTTCAGCCAGGAATTCCGTCTGCTGTCGAATTATGCCGACAGCCCGATCGACTGGATCATCGGCGGCTATTATCAGGTCGACAATGTCGACAAATTCGACCGCTTCTGGGCGGCGAATGCGGCCGGCATCCCGGTCCTGTCGGGTGAGAGCCACTGGGACAATAGCGGCGAGTCGGAAACCTACGCCGTCTTCGCTCAGCTCGGCTGGCGCTTGAACGAACAGCTCCGCTTCGTCGGCGGCGTTCGCTGGACGCATGACGAGAAGAGCGGAACCGTCACAGGTTCGGCGATCGAGAACGGCGACGCATACAACCCTGGCGACATGGTGGCGCTCACGCCGCTGGCTGGAACGTATGCGGAAGGTACGGGCTACACGGCCTCCTACAGCGACAGCTGGGAAGAGGTCACGCCGCAGTTCACGATCGAGTTCACGCCGAACGAAGACATCCTGATCTACGGCACGTGGTCGACCGGCTATAAAGGCGGCGGCTATGAAGACACGCCCGCCAACCCGGCGGCTGCGATGTTCTCCTATGACCCGGAAACCGTCACCAACTACGAAATCGGCACGAAGATCGATTTCCTTGACGGCCGCGCCCGCCTGAACGTCGCGGCGTTCCGGATGGACTATCAGAACCTGCAGGTCACCCAGACCGACGCCGGCTGTCTGTGCAACATCACCGACAACGCGGCCGACGCCGTCATCAACGGCATCGAGATCGAGTTCCTCTTCCAGGCCACGGACAACCTCCTGCTCTGGGCGTCGGGCTCTTCGCTGGGTACGGAATATCTCGAATTCATCGACTCCAACGGTCTCGACAATTCGGGCAACTTCCTGCAGCGCACGCCGGACTATCAGTACAATGTCGGCGCCGAGCTGCGTCTCGACCTGGCCAGCTGGGAAGACGCTCTGCGCCTGCGTGTGAACTATTCGCACCAGGGCGAGCTGTTCTGGCTGCCGAACAACGCCAATACCGAAGACGCCTATGGGCTGCTTGACGCCCGCGCGACGCTCTCGCCGGCCGACCAGAACTGGACGCTGTCCGTCTGGGGTCGGAACCTTACCGACGAGCTCTATCGCGTGAACGTCATTCCGTTCTTCGGTGATGAAATGTCTCGCTTCGGCGCGCCGCGCACTTACGGCGTCGAATTCGGCGTCGAGTTCTAAGCGCCGAGCGAAAGAGAAGCATAACGGCCGGACCACTCCCTCTTTGGCCGTAACTTACGCGGGCGGTGCAACAGTTCTAGTTGCGCCGCCCGTTTTCATTCCGGGCGAAAATTCGCTCGGCGCGTCGAGAACGGCGCGAAAAATCCCCACAAGGAGCAATGCTATGAAGTTCACCAGACTAGTCGCCGCCGGCGCCGCGCTCGCGCTCGTTTCGGGCCCCGCTCTGGCCCAGGACGATGCCGTCGCCGAAAGCGATCCGGCCGCCGTCGCTCAAGCCATGGTCGACGCCTGGGATGCGATCGACACCGACGCCGTCGCGGATCTCTTCGCCGAGGATGGCGTTCTGCATTCGATGATGCTGCCCGAGCCCATCGTCGGCCGTGAGAGTCTGCGCGAGCATATCGGCGCGCTTCTCGCGGACACGACCCATCTCGAGCTCGTCCTTCGCAATGTCGCCGTCACCGGCAACACGGTGTTCCTGGAGCGCGTCGACACGTTCGAATATCGCGGCATCGAGGGCGCCGTGCCGGTCGTCGGCGTGCTCGTCATCGAGGATGGTCTGGTTGCGGAATGGCGCGAATATTATGACCGCAATCAACTCTTGAGCGCCCTGGGTCTCGCCGAGCCGATCGATTACACGCATGCGACCAGCTATGAAGATTCGCCCGACCATGGCGGTCCTGAGGATGCGACCGCTGAGGAAGCTGCAGCCGAAGACGCGCCCGCAGAAGAAGAATAAGCGCTTCAGCACACAGACATGAAAAGGCGCGGCCCGTCGTGATGACCGGCCGCGCCTCTTTTTGTCAGCAAAGCAGCGTTAGATGTTTTTGGGTGGCCACGGAATGAATGAGCTGGTCTGGCGAATATAATCCTCATAGCCTGGACGTGAGCGCTTCAGCCGGCGCTCGAGCAGTGCTGCGCCCGACCACTTCACCAGCGTCCAGGTCAGCAAAGCCGGCCCGACAATGCTGATGAGGCCGATTGGCGCGGTTTCGGCTGCGATCAGGAACAAGCCCCAGAACACGCACGCATCGCCGAAATAGTTCGGGTGGCGCGTATATTTCCAGAGCCCGCGATTCATCACCTGGCCCTGATTGGCGGGATCGGCCTTGAACTGCGCCATCTGCCAGTCGCCGACGCTCTCGAAAAACACGCCGATCAGTGCAAGCGCGGCTCCGAGATAAGCGAGCACGCCGAGGCCGAGCGGTCCGGGCGCTGATTGTCCCAGCATGATCGGCGCGGCCACGACCCACATCATCACGCCCTGGATCAGGAAGACGTGGATGAGCGTGGTCATCAACACTTTATCGCCCGCCTTGGTCATCAGCGCGACATAGCGCCCGTCGGGGCCTTCCTTGCGCCAGCGCCAGAACAAATAAGCCGCCAGGCGCACGCCCCAGAGCGTCGCCAAACTGGCGATGAGCCAGCGTCGCGGCGTGGGTTCCCCCATAAGTGCGAATGTGGTCCAGGCGATGACGACAAAACCCGCCGCCCAGAAACTGTCGACAAAAGAAACGTCTTTGAGCGGAATGGAGATGAGCCAAAGGACGAGCATGCATCCGATGACCACCGCCAGATCGACAAGCGGCACAAAAATATAGTCAGGCATAAAGTCTCGCAGTCATAAGAATGGGAACTCGTTCGCGCAGCGGCTCATTTGGCCGCGACGATGACGTGTTGCGGCGCCGGGTCCGCATAAAGCTCGGCGATTTCGTCATCGCGATTCGCCGAAGCGATCGCCTGGTTGATCGTGCCCTTGTCGGACACTTCATGCTTGTTGGGCGCAAGCGGCTCGCGAATGAAGGCGAAGCGGTCAATGCGGACGGACTTGCCGGGATTGGCCGCGTTATAAGCCTCGAGATGTTCCGTCAGGAACGCGCGAACGGCCGGATGGCCGGCGAGGTCGGCGGGCGAAGCGTCGGTTTCGCCGGAAATCTTGGCGAGGCCCGCAAGATTGGGATTGCCGAGCGCGGCGAGCGCATCGCGGCCCTGGCCGCACAAGATGAGGTCGGAGACGGCCGGCGCCAGCGCTGCGATGAGACGTGCACGAACATCGCCGCCCGACACCCAGGTGCCGGTGCCCATCTTAAACTCTTCCGCCAGACGTCCGGCGAAGGCGAGTCCCTGGGTGACGTCATCATCGTCATGAAAGCGCGCTGCATCGCCGAGCTTGTAAAAGCCTTCATCGTCGAAGGACTCGGCCGTTTTCTCAGGCGCCTTCAGATAGCCCGGCGTGACGTTCGGTCCGCGCATGCGCACTTCATAGCGATCGCCGGCGGGCACGAGCTTGGTCTCCAGCCCCGGCAAGGGCAGGCCGATGCCGACATCGCGCGTGTCCCAGTAGATCGCCATGCAGCCGGACGCCGTTTCCGTCGCGCCATAGCCGGAGGTGAAGAAGATCCGATAGCCGGTTTCCGCCTCGGCGAGATTTTGCAGCCGCTCATAAAGGTCCTGCGGCAGGCCGGCGCCGCCGTAAAGCAGCATACGGAGGTCTTTGAAAAAGGTCTTGCGCAATTGCTCGTCGCGCTCGAGCGCCTCGACCAGCATGGCGTAGCCGATGGGCACATTCGCGAAATAGGGCACCGAAATTTCGCGCAGATTGCGGATGGTCTTTTCAAACAGACCCGGCATCGGCTTGCCGTCATCGATATAGAGCGAACCGCCAAGCGCGGCCGCAGCCGTCATGTTGAACGCGCCCGAAACATGGCTCCATGGCAGCCAGTCGAGCATCACGTCGCGCCAGCCTGCGGCTTCGCCGAGAATGGCGAAGGCCTGAAACATGTTGGCCGTCAGCATGCGCTGCGTCTGGATGACGGCCTTGGGCATGCCGGTCGAGCCCGAAGTGAGCATATAGACCGCGCGCTCATCGGGATTGCATTGCTCGATCTTCTGGTCGAGGAGCGCATCGTCCGGTTCGGTCGCGATGACGTCGTCATAGGAAATCGCGCCATGACCCAGCTCGCCGGGCTTGCGCGAAACGATCATGCGGTCGCCCGAGCCGATGGCGTCGAGCGCTGGGGAGAGTTCCGCGCCGCCTTCCGCCAGAATGAATTTCGGTCCGACGAGCTGATCGACATGGCGCAGGCGGCCAAAATCACCGCCCATCAGCGCGTAATTCGCGCTGACCGGACACACGGGCGCGCCCGCCAGCATGCAGCCCAGACGGAATATGGCGTGGGCGACCGAATTGCCGGTGATGATCATCGCCGGGCCGTCCTGACCGGCGCCGTTATTGATGAGCCATTGCGCGACGCCTTTGATGTCGCGCCAGCCCTGGGCGAAGGTCACGCTGCGCCATTCATCACTCGCAGGATCGCGCTCAGCGTAGAGAATTTTGTCCGGCTGAGCTGCGGCCGTGCCGCGCACATGCGCCATGAAGCGGGAGTCGAAATCCGGCAGCTGGACCTTGTTGCGCAGGATGAGCGTGCCGTCCGCGCGCCGCTCGACATCGATTTCGACCGGCGGCAAATTGACCGGACGATAGCCCGTTTTTGCGTTCGTGGACGGCGTATCGCGCGGGGCGGGCGGCTCGGCCTCTGCGAGCGGCGCGGCGGCGCCGTCGTCATTTCGTTTCGAATCACGCTTGCGCGACCAGAACATCGGACCCTCCCATGCTTGCCGAGCGGTTCGGCCGGCGCCGCCGCTTCTCAGTATTATTATGAAAGTAGCTTGGCGGCGCCGCGCCGCCAAGCCGCAACGCGCAGCTTATAACTTCTTGTAAGACAAGTCTTCTTCGCCGCGCGTGCCCATGACCATGCGCGGATCTTCCGGCTTGAACAGGCCCAGACACCATGTCTCCGCCATCGGGGCGTCGCGGTTCCAGTCAAACGCCATGGTGCGATGGGCGATTTTCCATTCCCCGTCGCGGCGTTCAAACCGGTCGATCAGGCGCCCGCCGGTCAGCGTGTCGAAGGGCTCGCCGTCTTTTTCGAAGCGCGCGAACGTGAAGAGATAGCTTTCGACCTGCGCGGTCTCGCCATCGAGCTCGATATGGCTGGAGGCGAGATAATGCGCCATCGGATGGGTGAGCGACTTCATCCGCTCAATCGCGCCGTCGACATAAGCGTGCGCCGGTCCGGCATAGGTGCTGCCATGCTCTTCAACCGCATCCGGATGATAGCACGACTTCAAAAGCTCGCCGTCGGCGCGGTCGACGCCGCGTGCATAGCGCGCGAGCACGTCGAGAATGTCCTGCTTGGCGAGCATGGTCTCGACGGTGTTGACGTAACGCGTCGTCGGCTTGGTCGCGGTCTCGGTCGTCATAATCCGCTCTCCCGTGTTCAGGCGTTTTATTTTGCCGCGCTCGCTTGCGCCGCGATCCGATCCGCCATGGATT
Organism: Alphaproteobacteria bacterium; assembly: GCA_030428405.1. Lineage (GTDB taxonomy): Bacteria > Pseudomonadota > Alphaproteobacteria > Caulobacterales > Maricaulaceae > JAUIEH01. The sequence continues at coordinate 4,548 of JAUIEH010000011.1, read as the reverse complement.
TCTCCAAAGCCTTGGGGTCGCGGGCGATGGCGGCGCGAACCGAAACCGCATGCGGATCGGTGTCGTGTTCGTCGATATGGTGTCGGACGGCGAACAAGCCGGCTTCGGCGATGTCTTCCGGCGGCGTCTTCTTGATCCACGTGACATGCTCGGCCATGCGCGTGTCCACGCTGCCGACAATCAGCGCGCACACTTGCGTGCCTTGTGGGGCGAGTTCCGCGCGAATGCAGGTCGACGCCGCGCGCGAAGCGAATTTGGACGGGCTGTAGCCGCCCATATCCGGCACGGCGACGATGCCGCCGGCGGACAACACATTGACGATCGCGCCGCCGCCATTGGCCCCGAGAACCGGCGCGAATGCGCGCGACATAGAGACCAGCCCGAAGAAATTGACCTCCATTTCCTCGCGCATCGTGGACATGTCAGGCGCGCCGATCAGCCGCTGATGATTGAACGCGCCGGCGTTGTTCACGAGGATGGTTACGTCCGTGCACTGTGCGGCTGCGGCCGCGACCTGATCGGGCTTGGTCACGTCGAGTTCGACTGCGACCAGCTTGTCAGGCGCTTGCGCGACGATTTCTTCTGCGTCCGCACGTTTGCGCGCGCCGACATAGACGCGGCTTGCGCCATGTTCGAGCAATTTGTGCACAAAGCCCAGGCCGATGCCGCGATTGCCGCCTGTCACCAAGCCGACTGCGCCTTTGATTTCCACGCATGCCTCCCTTTAATCGGTATAGAGAATGTCGTTGGGCTTCTTGCCGCCGCGCACGAGCTTGGACGGGTCCGGCGCAATCTGGCCGCGCCCCCAGGTCTCGTTCAGCGCCATTTCGTGGTTCCACTCCCAGGCGAGCCTGCGCCGGGCGATCTTCCAGACGCCGTCGCGCTTCTCGAAATCATCGACGGCGCGGGCGCAGGTCAGATTGTCATGCGGCTCATCACCGTCTGCGCGACGCGAGAAGGTCAGGAAATAGCATTCCGAGCGCGCCGTCGTTCCGTTCACCTCAATATGGATATTGGTTATGATATGCGACATGCGCGGCGCGGTCGGCAGGATCTGGCGCAGCATTTTGACATAGTCGTTCGCCGAGCCTTTGAACGTGCCGCCATGGTCTTCGGTCGCATCCGGATGATAGGCGGCTGCGATCAAGTCGGCGTCGCCGCGGTCAGCGCCGCGGCAATAGCTGACCAGGACTTCCTCGATAGCCTTCTTGTCGAGCAGTTCGTCCAGCGCCTGGTCGCGCGAGGAAGCGCCGCTCACGCGACGCGCTCCCTTTCGATCAGCTTGGCCGCGAATGCGGGCAGGGCCTCGCCGCGACCGGTCATGTCGGCCACGGAGCGGTCGAAATAATCGCGCCAGCCGCTGATCTTGTCGCCGCGGAAATCAAGGACGCCGGCATAGGGCACCTGCACCTTGTTGCCGTCGGCGGTGTCGAACTCGTCAACGCCCTCGACGAAGAGCGAGTCTTCATTTTCGGCATAGGCGAATATGCGCCAGCGCGGATTTTTCACGCGCGCCTTGAATGCATCGAGGAATTCGCGCGCGCCCTGATGGCCGATCTTGGGCGGCTGAGTGACGGCGGAATAGTGCCATACGCAATCATCCGTCAGATGGCTGATGACTTCGTCAATGTCCTGACGCTCGCCCCAGGCGTTGATGACTGCGCGAAGCACGTCGATTTTGCTGGTCATGAGATGTTTCCTCCACTGATTTTGCTTTGTTTTGGATCAGGTATTCGCAGCGCCGCTCCACCAATCATTACGCCGCGCATAAAGGCTCGGCATGACGAGCACGCCGGGCGGGGCCGCGCAGACGGCGGGGATCGCATTTATCACTGAGGCCGCGACCGCATATTGCTCCGCAGACGTGCGTTGTGGGTCATTCTTGGGTTTGGAGAGCTCGATGTCGATATCGACATTGGGCTTGCCGGTGATGTTGATTTTCCAGAGCGGGTGTTCGGGATCGTCGAGATGGGCGCGCTCCATCAGCCAATGGATCGTCATCGTCACCTTATCCGCGCCGCCGCAGACCGCATGCCAGCGCCAGCGCGTATGGCTGACCTTGCCCTTTGGGATTTCGCCCGCCGCCACGACCAGGTCTTGCGTTGCGGGAAACATTTTGTGGTCGGTGCGAATGGAGTCGAGTTCGAAGCCGAGCCGGTCGGCGGCGAAAGCGACGAGTTCGGAATACATGCCGTTGAGTGGCTGTGCGACCGGCCAGTTCGGGTCATTCGGGTCGATGGCGTCGGGGTCCGAGCCGAAGCCGAGCACGTCGAACACATAGGCCGAGGCCTGCACTTCATTGGCGTCGGCGACCTCGCTGACCGCGACATTCTCGATGTCCAGGCAGATTGAACTCGCCGTCATCGCCATTTTTTCCATGGCGAAACCGGGATTCAGTCCGGTCCCGAACAATGTCGTGCCGCCGCCCGCGCGCCCGGCTTCCTCGATGCGCGCCATGTGGTCTGCGCCCCAATGCTGGGGAAAGGCGCGGCCATTAATGGAGATGACGTTCTTACCCGAGGCGAGCAGGCGAAGAATTTCGTCGTCATGCGACGTATAAGGCGGATTGATGCGCGCAGCGTGGATGACGACGTCGGCCTCGGTCGCCAGAATGTCGTCGAAATTCATGGTGGCGTCGACGCCGGCGGCGGGCCTGCGGACGATTTCGCCAGCGTCGCGTCCGTGCTTGGACTCCGAGTGCACCAGCGCGCCGACAAGCTCAAGTCCGGGATGAGCGAGCACTTCACGCAGGCAGTTTCGGCCCATCGCGCCGGTGCCCCATTGGATGACGCGGTAAGCCATCAGGCGTTCTCCTGCGCGCGTTTGAGCTGCATGACGATGTCGGCGAAGGAGGCTTCCGCACCGGAAAAGCCTTTGCCGTCCGACATGTCCGAGATTTGGTCATAGGCGGCGCCGATCCAGTCCGCGCTCGGGCTCAGATCGGGGGCGGCCGCGCCGATGCTTTCCTCCATGCGCGCGCGCCGGACATAGCCTGCGCCCGTCACCCAGATTTCGCCCGTGACCGGACAATCCGCGCTCGCCAACCAGCTTGCGACAGGCGCGACGCGTTGCGGCTCAAGCGAGACGCCGATATCCGGCGCCTCGACCGAGGCGGTCATGCGCGTGGCGGCGTAGGGCACAAGCACGTTCACGCCGACATTGGTGCGCTTCAACTCATCCGCAAGCGTCAGCGCGAACGCCGTCAGCGCGCCCTTCGAGGCGGCGTACGGCGTGCGTCCGCGTACGCCGTAAAGGCCGGCGCTTGACGAGACATAGACCATGCGTCCGGCTGCGGAAGCCTCCAGATGCGCGCGCGCAGCCTGGGTGATGGCGATATTGGCGAAGAAATTGATCTCAAGGACGCGGCGGAACTCGGAGGCCGGCATCTCCGAAAAGCGCGCGGCGTCTCCGGAAATTCCGGCGTTGAAGATGACGGCGTCGAGCCGGCCATACGCCTCGATCGCGCGCGCGACCATGGCTTCAGCGGCGCCGTCGGCTTCAACATCGCTCGTCTCGGCGACGGCGGTTCCGCCCGCGTCAGTTATTTCTTGCACGGTGCGCGCGGCTGAATCCGATGCGCCAGGCCGGATGCGGTTATTGACGACGACGCGCGCTCCGTCGGCTGCGGCCTGACGTGCAAAGGCGCGGCCCAGACCCTTGCCGGCCCCCGTCACAAGAACGACGCGGGCGGCGTCATCGCCGCGCGCACCGTCCGCACTCGCCCCGCTTGTTCGTGTCATGCGGCTACGTTAGCGCACAGGGTATGATAATGAAAGTCAGTTCGGCGACGCCGAACATGTCGGCGTCAGCATTCTGAAAAATCGCCGGACCGGATCAGTGTCAGGAGGCTTCGCGCACCGATTGTTCGGGCGCTTCATGGATCTCGAATTCGACGTCTTCAGCGCGCACGGCTTCGCCGCAGGACGAGCATGTGACGCTCATCTCAATGTCGCTGTCGCACGGAATATGTTGGAGAATCACGGGCGGGCCTTCGGGCGCGACATACCATTTGTCTCCCCACTGCAGGAGCGCGAGCAGCACCGGATAATAATCCAGGCCCTTATCCGTCAGCCGGTACTCATAGCGCGTCGGCGCTTCGCGATAGGCGTTGGGCTCCAACATGCCGATATCGACCAGCCAGGTCAGGCGGTCAGAGAGAATATTCGTCGCGATCGCGGTGTCGGCGCGGATTTCGTCGAACCGGCGCAATCCGGTGAAAACAGAGCGAATGATGAGGCTCGACCACCGGTCGCCGGTGATTTGTGCGATTTCGTCGAACAAAGTGGTGTGCGCCAGGCGGCCGTCTTCGGACGGCTTTTGCCGGCGCCGGCGGCTATAGCTCGCCGCCATCCAGCCCACGCCCGGGCCTTCCTGCCAGGTGACGTCGCGCGCATTGATCTCTGCGGCGCAGGATGCGCAGGACGGCGTCGGTTCGAAGACGTCGCCACATTTCGAGTGGCGCAGAGAGACGCCGATCTTGCCGTCCTTGACGCCCCAGCGCCGCTCCCAGCGCAGCATCATCAGCGCGGTCCAATAGAGGTCGCGACC
>JAUIEH010000408.1 GCA_030428405.1 Alphaproteobacteria bacterium | reverse complement strand
ATGGGGTTTAACGGCTCCGCTGAAGGACTCGACCTAGATGTAGCGCGCCCGCGCCGATCTTTCGAGCGCCGCCTTCTTAAGCAGCGCCTGACGCTGTCGCAGCCCCCATGGCGTCGCGCACGCGGGTGAACGCCGCGACGGCCTTGTCGACATGTTCCGGCGTATGCGCAGCGGAAAGCTGGGTGCGGATGCGCGCCTGACCGCGCGGCACGACCGGGAAGGAGAAGCCGATCACATAGACGCCCTCATCCAGCAGCCGCGCGGACATGTCCTGCGCCAGCCGGGCATCGCCGAGCATGACCGGCACGATCGGATGCTCACCGGGCAAAAGATCGAACCCGGCCTCGGTCATCCCCTTGCGGAAGCGCTCGGCATTGTCGAACAGGCGCGCGCGCAATTCGTCGCCATCGCGCGCGAGTTCGATCGCCTTCAGACTGGCGCCGGCGACGGCGGGCGCGAGCGTGTTGGAGAAGAGATAAGGCCGTGCGCGCTGGCGCATCAGGTCGATGACCTCCTTGCGCGCTGCGATATAGCCGCCCATCGCCCCGCCCAGCGCCTTGCCCAGCGTGCCCGTGAGAATGTCGACGCGGCCCTCGACGCCGTGATGGGCCGGCGTGCCGCGCCCTTGCGGCCCCATAAAGCCCGTGGCGTGACAGTCATCGACCATGACGAGCGCGCCATATTTGTCCGCCAACGCCGTAATTTCCGGCAGCTTAGCGATATAGCCGTCCATCGAAAAGACGCCGTCGGTGACGATGATCTTGGCTTTGGCGCCGGCGGCGTCGGCCTCTTTCAGCTTGGCTTCGAGGTCGTCCATGTCGGAATTGGCGAAGCGGAAACGCTTGGCCTTGGACAGGCGCACGCCGTCAATGATGGAGGCGTGGTTGAGGCTGTCGGAAATGATGGCGTCGTCTTCGCCGAACAACGGCTCGAACACCGCGCCATTGGCGTCGAAACAGGCCGCGAACAGGATGGCGTCCTCATAGCCGAGATAATCCGCGATGGCGGCTTCGAGCTCTTTGTGAAGCTCCTGCGTGCCGCAGATGAAGCGCACCGAGGCGAGCCCCGAGCCCCAGCGTTCAAGCGCTGCGGCGCCGGCTTCGATCAGGCGCGGATCATCGGCGAGGCCGAGATAATTGTTCGCGCAGAAATTCATCACCTCGCGCTCGGCCCCGTCAGCGCCGCGCACGCGGATGACCGCGCTCTGCTTGGAGGAAATCACCCGCTCGGGCTTGGTCAGGCCCTGCTCGTCAATGTCGGAAAGCGTCTCACGGACGCGCGCGTAAAAAGCGTCGCGGGTCATGCATGCTCCTTGTGGCGGCTCGCTACGAGCTGGCGACTTCGCGCGCGCGCCCTGGCCGTTCGACCAGGAGCGCCGCGCCCGTCACCAGGAGATAGACCACCAGCGCGCTGGCGCCCATCTGCACCGGGTTGGGAGATAACGGCGTCAACATGGCTGCGATCTGCAGGGTGACGAGAAAAGCGATGAAAGCCGCCGCCGGCCAGGCCGCCCGGCCTGCTTCGTTGCGCCAGGCGGCCCAGAACACGCCCGCCACCGCGATAAGGCCGATTTCGACCGCCTGTTCAGGCACGGGATAGTTCCACAAACCCAGCCCGACCATGGGCCCGCCGAACCACAAGGCGAGGTCGGGCCGGTGCACGAGAACGTCCAGCGCCCAGTGCGAGGCGACGCTGAGCCCGATGACGGCGCAGGCCCAGACCGGCAGCTTGAGGAAAAACCGCGCCAGCAAGGCTGCGCCGATCGACCAGACAAAAGTCATCGGCAAGGAATGCGTCCAGGGCATGTGCTCCAGCACCAAAGGCGAGCCCGGCAGGCTCTCATCCACGCTGGCGCGCTCGACGCCGGCCATGATCAGGACGCTCCAGCCGATATCGACGAGCTGGCAACCCGCCACCGTCGCCCAGAGCGGCGCGCGCGGCGCAAGCGGCTTGGCGGCCAGGGCGGCGGCGTAGTGTCCGACGAACATGGCTAGGCCCCTGTTATTGCTTAGGCGCCATCATCACGCGCGCGCGCAAGCGTTGCAACGGCGAACGCGCGCGTTTCGCTCAGCCCGCCGCGTCAGCCGTCAGCGGCATCAGGAACTGGCTGCGCGCCAGCGGCGAGCTCAGGCGGTCCTTCGAGTACCAGCTCAGGAGAATGTCCTTAGACAGAAGGTCTGGATTGCGCGCGAGGAAGTCGTCGAAATCGGCGTCCGGCGCGTGCGCCTTGCGCTCGGCGATGACGCTCATGAAGGCGAAGGTGATGGTGGCGTTATATTTGTCGTGCGCGCCGGCCCGCTCGGCCATCGCCTTGATGGCGCCGGCATAGCGCGCGCACGCTGTTGCGAAATCGTAGCGCTCGAGCATCGCGAAGGCTGCGCGCACATGGTCGGCATGCCCAAAATCGGCGGGCGATAATGCGAGCGCCTCGAAGCGCTCCAGAAAGCTTTCAGCGGCTGCATTCATTGCGCCTCTCCTGCTTCGATCAGCTTGTGACTGTCGGCCGCCGTCAGGTTGAGATCGTAGATCTTCTTGAGCTGCTGGATCTTCTCAAGCTGCAGCGCGGAAAACGGCGGCGCCTTGCCTTCAAACGCGTGCAGCGCCAGCCCCTCGACCAGATCGCCCATCGGAATTTCGAGATATTCCGCAAGACCCTTGAGGACCTTCAACACGCCCTTCTCGATCCGCAGACCGGTCTGAACGCGCTCAATCTTTTTCGGCATGCGACAGCGCTCCAAGTTACATTGATAACTTGGTACCACAATAACATGAAGTCAAGAAGGCCGATCAGCTGTCTGACGCAGGCCGTGTTTCCCTAATACATCCTGCATCAGACCATTATCGTCGTGCTCGGCTATTGCCTGACTCGGATGCGGATCGGCGCATCGCCCGAATTCATCGCGCTGACGAGCGCAACGACGCTGCTTTGCGTCATCGCGGCGAAGCTGGCGCGGCGGAGCGGATTTTTGCGCCCGCTCTTCGGTCTCAAACTTCGCAACGCCGAAAGCTTTGCTAAGGTCGCAGCCTCATCGTCGTAGAGCTGGGGCCCGACATGCGCGCGCGCACACCGATACTG
>JAUIEH010000407.1 GCA_030428405.1 Alphaproteobacteria bacterium | reverse complement strand
GAGAAACGCTTCCCAGGCTTCCGGCAATAAGGCGCCGGCGCCGCCGCCGTAAAACCACTCGATCTCCTGCGGCGTCATCAAAAACACGCCGCGTGCGATCAGACCGGTCACACGCTCGCGATGAGCCTGCGCATAAGCGAGCGCCAGCGTTGAGCCCCAGCTGCCGCCGAACAAAGCCCATTCCTCAACGCCCAGATGGCGGCGAATGCGCTCCATGTCGTCGACGAGATGCGGCGTGGTGTTTGCGTGCAGCGCCGAATAGGGCCGCGAGCGTCCGCAACCGCGCTGATCGAACAAAATCACGCGCCATGCGTTAGGATCAAAGAAGCGGCGCATTGCGGGCGAACACGCTCCGCCCGGCCCGCCGTGAATGACGACGATCGCAGGCGCGTCCGCGCGTCCGCATTGTTCGATGTAGAGCGCATGGCCGCCGCCGACGCTGAGCGTGCCCGCGCTATACGGCTCGATCGCGGGATAAAGCCCCCGAAGCGTGTCGAGCGCGTGCATAAACTGCGTCCTTTCGCGGCCCGTTCGCACACGCGAAGCTAGCGGTCGACGAATCAAAAGAGTAGTGTTTGTTAGTTGTGATTCGCCACAGAGCAAGAGTGATGACGACAAAGAACGCGTACGCCGTCTTCGCCGCCGCCGCCTTCACGCTTTTGCTGGCGCCTGGATGCGCCACCGTTCAGTTCAGCGCTCTGTCTCAATCCGAACAAGTCGAACGCGGCTCCGCCTCGCAAGTGGCGTTGCGCAGCGCGACCTCCGATCTTGTCGCGCTGACCGAAGAACGCGACTGGACCGAAGGCGAAAGCCAGGCCGTCATGGCGCGCCGCGCGCTCACCATGCTTCTTAACGGCGCCAATGGCGAACCGCCGGCGCAGCGCAATGATCGCGCATCGAGCTATCTGCAGGAAATCTCGGCCTCCGAAGCCAGCACGGCGGCTGCGTTCTCACAGGACATCAGCCTGCTTTACGCCCATGTCGAGCGCGTCAATGTCGCCGCCAACTCGGTGATTGCGGATTCCGAGCTGGATGAGTCTCTTATCGGGGCGGATTTGCGCAGCTGCGAAGCCGCCATCCGACGCTCGCGCAGCGCGTATCGCCTGTTCACCGCGGCGCTGCGTTCCGCTGACGGCGTTTCCGCGAGCGAGCGGGAGAGCCTGCGCAGCGATCTCGACCGTCTTGAGCGCGAAATCGATGTGATGAGCGTGCGCGCCGATGATATCGGGGCGATGCGAACGCGCCCTATTTTCCGCTCGGTCGGCTGAGCCCTGAGCGGTTTTGATCCCCAGACAGTCAAAGGCTTTTTGAGCCCGAGCGAAGGCGCAGCTTTAACGCGTCTCGCTCAAGGCGCCTGCGCTCAGGGCTGCATCGTTGAAATCGGCGCTTATTGCGGACGCTCGACGGCTTATCTCGGCGAAGGCGCGCGCGCGGGAGGCGGCGTCGTATTCAGCGTCGATCATCATCGCGGCTCGGAAGAACATCAGCCCGGCGAAGGCTGGCACGACGCTGAGCTGGTCGATGCGCGCACGGGCCGGTTCGACACTTTGCCCGCCTTTCGCGACACCATCGCCGCTGCGGAGCTTGAAGACGTGGTCGCCGCCGTGGTCGGGCGCTCCGACATGGTCGGACGCGCCTGGGCGAGCCCCATCGGCTTGTTGTTCATCGATGGCGGGCATGCTTTGCAGACCGCGCTCGCGGACTGGCGCGCCTGGTCGCTCCATGTCGCGCCGGGCGGCGTTCTCGCCGTGCACGACGTGTTTCCCGATCCGCTCGACGGCGGCAGGCCGCCTTACGAGATATTCCGCCTGGCGCTCGCCTCGGGTCTGTTTGAGCCGGCCGGCCAGGTGGAAAGCCTGCGCTGGCTGCGCCGCATCACGTAAACTCGCGCACGGGTTCGGCGAGGCTGTCCAGGAACAAACGGGCGCCGGGGCCCTGACCATTGCGCGCGTCCAGCGCCATCAGCGCCGCGCCCGCCGTCCAGGACGGCTTTTCGTCCGGCCAATGAACATCGAGCGCGAATTGCCGGCCCATATACAAGGCGCCGTTCTCGTCGCAATGCTCATCAAGCGCCGAGATGAGGCGATCGGCCGCGCGCGCGGCGCCGACGCGCAGGCAGGCGAGCGCCAGCTCTGCGGTTTCCGCCGCGGTCGCCCAGGGCTGATCATCAACGCACCGACACCCCCAGCGCTTCACCACGAATTCGTGCCAATGCGCGGCCAGAGCGCGCCTGCCGGCCTTTCGTCCGATGACGCCGCATAAGGTCGGGTAATAACAGTCCATGGCGTGGCTGGACTTTTCCGCGAATGCTTCGGGATGGGTGCGAAGCGCTGCGCCGAGACGGGCGCGGGCGCGTGCAAGTTCGTCGCTGGCGCGGTTGAACTCCGCGTCGATCAGAATGGCGCATTCGAGGCTTTTATAGATGGAAGCCGAGCCTGCGATCAGCGCTTCAATGCCGTCGGGGGCTTCATCCTCGTCATGTGCGCGCCAGGGAAAGGCGCCGTCCGCGCGCTGATGGCTTGCGATAAAATCGATCGCAGCCCGAACCATTGGGGCGTAGCGCTCAAGGTCTGAGCGCGCGCCGGTCTGCAGATAAAGCCGCCAGACGGCGGTGGCGGGATAAGCGCAGAAATTCATGTCGACGATCTTCGGCGGATCGCTTGTCTCAAGGCGCTGACCGTCCGCCGTCATGGCGACGGCGCATCCCATATCCGCGCGCCAGGAGCCGTCCGTGTTCTGCGCTTCGACGAGGTGGTCGAGCGCGCGCTTCGCGGCCGCGATTTCGTTCCCGCAGATAAGGCCCATCGCGGCTTCGCAATGGTTCCATGGGTCAAACAGGCCGCCATCGACCCAGAGGATGCGGCCGTCGGTCTGCTGAAGGTCGAGAATGCGCCGCACCAGCGCCTGAGGATTGAGCGTCACGCCACAGCCTCCGGCGCGCGGCGGAAATAGAGCGCGATGCTCTTGCCCATGATCGGATTGGCCGCAGCCTCCATCCAGCGCGTCAGGCGCGGGCGCTTCATGATGTCCCATTCCAGAAAGCGCTGATAGGCGCGGATGACGGGGTGGTCGTCGCGCCGTCGCCAGAGCGCGCATTT
>JAUIEH010000406.1 GCA_030428405.1 Alphaproteobacteria bacterium | reverse complement strand
CGGCCAAAGGCCCTCATCGCCTGCGGCTGCATCGACCTGCGCTTCGGCCTCGGCGAGGAAATCCTCAACGCTCTGTGCGCGCTCAAAGACGGCGCGCGAATTCTCAAGCTCCGTCTCCAGAAAGCGTTTCATCAGCTCGAGCAGCAGGGCCTGCTTGTTTGCAAAATTCGCGTAGACGGCGCCGCGCGTATAGCCCGCACGCGCTGCGATCGCGTCGACCGACGCGCCGGCGAAGCCGACGCTGGCGAACTCGTAAGCAGCAGCATCAATCAACGCTTTGCGCGTAAGTGCACGGGTTTCTTCGCGGGTCAGTCGCGGCAATTCGCATGCTCCCTGAGCGTTCGGACTTGACTCAAATACACTTCTGTATCTGAATGCACCTCAACATTTGAATGCGTCATAGCGACGCCGTCGGGAGGAGACAAGCATGGAAGCGAATGTGAGCGAGCGACTGAGCTGGACGCTGAGAGAGCCGTTCGGCGCCGAGGTTGCGCTCAATGCGCCCGTCGGCGATTTGACGGAGGACGACCGCGCGGCCCTGCGCAAGCTGTTCTATGATCGCAACTATCTCGTGTTCAAAAATCTCGACGTCAGTCGCAACGAATTGCGCGAGCTGACCGCGTGTCTGGGCCCGTTGCCGCCGGAAGACGACGAGCCCGCCCCCATCTTGGCGCTAAATCCAGATGAAGGCGCGTTCGGCGGCAAGCCGTTGATGTTCCACCGCGACCTCGTTTATGCGCCGAAGCCATTTTCGGCGATCGCGTTGCACGCGCTCGACGTCAATCCGGGCGAGACCAAGACCTATTACGCCAGCGGCGCGGAGGCTTATCGCGCCCTGCCTGATGAACTCAAAGAGCGCATCAAGGACATGAAGGCCGTCTCCGCTCTGGGGCTGACCTCGACGCAGCGCGTGCAGCCGGAAGATGTTCCGAATGCGGACTGGCCGCAGACCATTCATCCGCTGGTCGCGCCTCACCCGGTCACCGGCGTTCCGATTCTGCTCGTGTGCGAACTCATGACCTTGCAGGTCGTCGGCCTGGAGCGTGAGGAAAGCGATGCGCTGATCGATGAACTGCTCAGCTATGTCACGGCGCCGGAGAATATTTACGCTCATGCTTGGCACAATGGCGATCTCTTCGTCTGGGACAATTTCGCAGGCGTGCATGCACGCGACGACAATCGCGGCGTGACGAAGCGAACGCTGCAGCGTTGCACGGCGGGCGAGTTGAGTTTCCGTCAGGCGTTCCCGAATTTCGACATCCGCGCCCACACCGAGAAGCATCAGGGCGAAGGCTATCAGGGTCCGCACTCGAAATACTGACGCGGCGCCGGGCGGTTTTTGCGACTGCAAAACCGCATCAGCCATGCGATAAAGGCGAGCGGCGGGAAGACGGCCCGACATTGATTGGGCAAGGTCTCGCCGCTACGCCGCTCTTGGCGCGCACGCGGAGGATTAATGTCCGACGAATTCGATGTCGCGCCGAGCACGCCGGCGGCTCACCTGAATGTTCTCGACCGTCTGCTGCCGCCGGGCGGACGTGCTGAATGGACCGCCCATTGGCGCGTCGTCCTGGGCACGTTTTTCGGAATGGCGCTGGCCTATCCGAGCTTCTCCTTCGCGCAAAGCCAGTTCATGGAGCCTTTGCAGGAGGCTTTCGGCTGGTCGCGCGCGCAGATATCATTCGCCTTTCACATCAATATTTTCATTCCCTTCGCCGCGCCGCTTTACGGTCGCCTGATCGACCGTTTCGGCGTGCGTCCGGTGCTGTCGCTGTGCATCATCCTGATGTCGGCCGGTTACATCGTGCTCGCCATGGGCACGGGCTCCTACCCGCTCTTTGTGGTCTCTTGTCTGTTCATGGTCGCCTTCGGCATGGGCACGACAGGAATTGCTTACACACGCGGGATCGTCAGCTGGTTCTCGAAATCGCGCGGCACGGCGCTCGCATTGTCGCGCATAGGGCTGTCGCTGTTCGGCGCCGTCATTCCGATCATCGTGTTCCACACCATCCAGGCGACGAGTTGGCGCGGCGGGTTCGTTTTCCTCGCCGCGATCGCAGTGCTCGTCGCGCTGCCGGTGAGCTATGCCTGGGTGCGCGACCGGCGCGAAAGCGAAGAGCCGAACCCGGAGGGCAAGACCTCCACGCCGGCGCCTTTGCTGGACTGGCGCATCTGGATTCAACTCTTGGGCAATTGGCGCATCCTGCTCATATGCGCCGCAGCCGCTCTGACTTACGCCCCCGTCATCGGCGTGCTCGCGCATCTGCAGCCGCTCCTGACCTCAAAGGGCATCGCGCCAGCGACCGCCGCCGGCATGGCGGCGTTTCTCGCGCTTTCGGTGGTTGCGGGCACGCTGATCAGCGGCGTGCTGGTCGACCGCATCTGGGCGCCGATCGTAGCCTGCGTGTTCACGCTTCTGCCCGTCGCAGGCTGTCTCGTGCTGATGCAGCCGGAGCCAAGCTTCCTCATCGCAGCAACCGCCATCGTGCTGGTCGGTCTTGCACAGGGTGCTGAGATTGATGTCGTGGCCTATATGATCGCGCGCTATTTCGGCGTGCGCGCCTACGCCACGATTTACGGTCTGTCCGTTTTGATCATGATGATGACGACCGCTTCGGCGAGCGTGTTTTTCGGCTGGATCTATGACCGCTACGAGACCTACGACCCAGCACTCGCGGTCGGCGCGGCCGCCTTCGCCATTGCGGCGGTGAGCTATCTCGCAATGGGCAAATACCCCGAAAATCCTGATCTCGAGATCGCACCGCGCAGCGACGAGAGCTGAGCTAAACCGCCAAGCCTGACGCGACGCGGATCAACCTCCGCGCGCCTCAGCGTGGCGTTCCTTAAACGGAAATAAGCAGCCTCGCGCGAATGCTCAGTCGCGTGCGAACAACGCCATCTCGACATGGCGCGCGCCCGAGCCTGCATTGGTCGCGAGCGCAATCGAAGCGTCCGCCACCTGGCGCTCGCCGCAATCGCCGCGCAGCTGGCGCACGCATTCGATCACTTTGAGCGTCAACTGGCCGGTGCCGATCCAGCTATGGGACTGGATGCCGCCATCGAGATTTGTCGGAAACGCGCCATCGCGATCGAGCGCATCGC
>JAUIEH010000405.1 GCA_030428405.1 Alphaproteobacteria bacterium | reverse complement strand
ACGGGATGACCCTGCTCGCCGAACAGGTCCCAGAAAATTGTCGGCGCGGCGTCGTATTCGAACGGGTCGAGCCCGATCTTTTCAGCGCGCGAGACGAGCTTTTCGTGGAGCTTGTGTGTCTCGGAGCCGGCGACCGCGACGCCAGAGAGGTCGCCTTTCACGTCGGCGGCGAAGACGGGTACGCCGGCGTCGGAGAAGCCTTGAGCGAGGATTTGCAGGGTGACGGTTTTGCCGGTGCCGGTGGCGCCGGCGACCATGCCGTGGCGGTTCGCTCGTTTGAGCAATAATTCCTGCGCCGTGTCGTCATCGGCGCCGCCAATGAAGATGGCGGCTTGCTCAGTTTCGGTTTCACTCATTGTCGTCGTCTCACGCCTGCTGCACCGCGCGCGCGGAAGCTAAGCCGTCGCGCGCGCGCGGGCAAACAGGCGTCAGACAGACGTTCGACGAGGCAGCCTCAGCGTTCAACGCTGATGATGTCGCCGCTATAGGCGTCCACATTCACTTGAACCGGACGGCCGCGACGGCCCTGCGCCTGAACCTCGTAGATGCGCAGGCTGCGGCGATATTCGATATGGCCGATATTGCGGAAGCCTTCCTGGCGCACGATCCGGCGCACTTCGTCATAGTCGAGCTGGCGTCCGTGGCGGCCGCCGCGTCGACCGTCATAACGGTCATCATCATAACGGTCGCCGTAACGTCCGCCGCGCCGATCGTCATATCGGTCGCCGCGATCGTCGTGATGGTCGTCGTCGCCGGCGATGGCGGCGCCAATGACGCCCGCAATCAGCGCCTCGAAGAGGTCAGCGCCTTCAAGCTGGGTCGGGCCCGGCGGCGGCCCGCCGCGATAATCGCCGCCGCACCAGTTTTGAACCGCGCCGACGGCGCGACCGGAGCCGCGCAGCGTGAAGGTGAGCGGGGGACGGCGTCCGCCAAGATCCGCCGTGACCTCATAGCCGTTGCGCAAGCGGCTGAAAAACTGTCGCGGCGGGTTGAGATCGGCGATCCACATCGACTGTCCGCCGCGCGTTTCGCTGTAATACCAGTTCACCGAGCGGTAACGGCCGTCAACGGCGACAGAGCCGCCACGCGCATCGTTGCGGCCGCGACGACCGCCGGAGATCGCAAACTGCATTTCGCCGCGCGGACACCAGACCACTGCGCAGACCTCGCCCCGGCGACGAACATCGCAACTGGTCGCGATCGGCATGCCGCGCGGTCCGACGCTCTCGAGCCGCCAGGCCGAGCTTTGTGCTTCCGCACCAGCGGAGAATGTAAAGGCCGCCGCGCCGGCCGCTATTACCGCGGCGAACGCTGATCTGATCGACATGAAACTCGCTCCTCGGGCGCTCGCCCAGGCTGGACGCGCTCGGCGCGCCGGTCAGTCCCTCGCAGCGCATTTAACCAAAGCGGCGCAGGTGAGACCACTCTTTGCGCACGTACGGCGTCGCGCCCGCCGAAATCGCGCTCAAACTTGACAAGCAGGCGCGATGCGATTGCAAGAATTCGCTCGAACGGAGAACGCTTGCATGGACGCCACGACACGCGCGAGCGCGCTATTCATCGCTGTCGCCGTATTGATCTTCGGCCTCGTCTGGTTGCGCGAGATCCTCGCCCCTTTCGCCATGGCGGTGTTTCTCTGGCTGGTCATGGACAGCTTCGCGAACCTCATTCACGGGGTGAACCGAAGAATGCCGCGCTCCCTGGCCCTGATCCTGGCCGTTGTCGTCGTCACCGCCGCGGCCGCCGCCGTGGTCGCCGTCATCACCGAGAGCGCGCGCGAATTCGCCTCGCAAGGCCCGCAATATCGCGCCCGACTAGATACGCTCATTTCCGAGGCTTACGGCCTGTTCAACGCCGATGATCCGCCGACCGCGAGCGATCTCTTCTCCGCCATCGATCCCGGCAGCTTCCTGACGGATGTCGCGCGCGCGATGCAGTCGCTCGCCTCCAACGCTGTCCTTGTGCTGATTTACGTGGCGTTTCTTTTCGCGGCGCAGGGCGCATGGCCGTCCAAGATGGAGGCGATCTTTCGCGACCAGGACAGCTTGACGCGCGCCCGTGGAGTTATGGGGTCCATCCGGCAAAGCATTGAGCGCTATTTGTGGGTTCAGACCGTCATCAGCATCATAATTTCTATACTGAGCTATATCACTCTGAGCGTGCTGGGGCTTGAAAACGCGCTGTTCTGGACCTTCCTGATCTTTCTTCTGAACTACGTGCCGACGGTGGGCTCGATCGTGGCGGCGATCCTGCCGACTTTGTTTGCGCTCGTGCAGTACGACACGCTCTGGCAGCCGGCGGTGGTGTTCGTCGCGCTCAGCTTCTGGCAGTTCGGCATCGGCAATTTCCTGCAGCCGCGCATGCAGGGCGAAAGTCTCAACCTCGCCACCATCGTCGTCTTGCTTGGCCTGGCCGTCTGGGGCGTCATCTGGGGCATTCCCGGCATGTTCCTGTCGGCCCCGCTGACGGTCATGGTGATGATCGTTTTCGCTCAGTTCGATTCCACACGCTGGATCGCCATCGTGCTTTCCGCCGATGGCCGGCCCGAAGACATGGTCGCCGACGGCGTCATCGAGCCGCCGCTTGAATCCGAACAATAAGGGAAAAGGCGGCCGTTCGGCGCACTTTCTTACCGAACCGTCATGTGCCGGAAATGTTCGGTGACGGTTTGGCGCGGCAGCATGGCGCCGCGAGCGTTTGAACCTTTTGGATTGTCCCTGGAGACCTCACGAATGAAGAATTCTCTTCTCGCCGCCGTCAGCGCGCTTGCGCTGATTTCTGCTCCTGCGCTCGCAGATCCGCCCAGCAGCCGGTTCCAGACCGAGACTGCGAGCGCGGACGCCGCCGCCGTCGAACCCATCGTCTGGGACACCAGCGAGATCTATGAAAGCGTCGAGGCATGGGACGCCGAGCGTCAGTCCGTCCTTGCCGATCTCGAACAGATTGAAGCCTATCGCGGTCGTCTGGGCGAAAGTGCATCGACGCTCGCGGACGCCGTTGAACTTGCGACATCGCTGCAGCAGCGTGTCTATCGCGTCTACACCTTCGCCAGCCTCCGCTCGGACGAAGACACGCGCGCTTCCGACAATCTCGGCCGTCTCC
>JAUIEH010000404.1 GCA_030428405.1 Alphaproteobacteria bacterium | reverse complement strand
GGCGCCGCCTTTGCGGATATTCGCAAGGCCGCCGGCATGATGACCGCCGAGGACCTGGCGTTGATCGGCGCGGGACGCGGCCTGCTCGGCTGGCATGCGCGTCACGGCTTTTGCGCGAATTGCGGGACGCCCAGCGAGGTCTCCAATGGCGGCTGGCGGCGGGCGTGTCCGCGCTGCGCGGCCGAGCACTTTCCGCGCGTCGATCCGGTCGCGATCATGGCGATCGTGCGCGGCGACAATATCCTTCTGGGCCGTCAGGCGGGCTGGCCGGAGGGCTCTTATTCCTGTCTTGCGGGCTATCTTGAACCTGGCGAGTCCATCGAACAGGGCGCTGCGCGCGAGGCCTTTGAGGAAGCCGGCGTGCGCCTTGGCCGGATGCGCTATCTCATGAGCCAGCCCTGGCCGCTCTCGGGCGCCTTGATGATCGGCCTGATCGCTGAGACCGACGACGAGAAGATCACCATCGATCCAACCGAGATCGAAACGGCGCGCTGGTTCACGCGAGACGAAATGCGCGCCGTGCTCGCCGGCCGTCACCCCGAGATGCACCGACCCTATGACTATGCGGTCGCTACAAATCTCCTGCACGCCTGGGCGTTCGACGACGTCGGCGTGTGAGACCCGCAAGGCTGCGCCAAACCCACATCGACCGGAGAATTTGCGATGCCGACTCAGCTCGCGGTGATCTTCGCCGCCGTGTTCCTCGCGGAGCTGGGCGATAAGACCCAGCTCGCCGCATTTCTGTTCGCCTCCGACGGGCGCGCCCGGCCGCTCGAAGTGTTCTTCGCGGCAAGCGCGGCGCTCGTCGTCTCGACCGCGATCGCAGTGGCATTGGGCGCGTTCCTGTCGCGCTACACCGAAGCCGTGCCGCTAAAGCTTTTGGCCGGGCTGGGTTTCATCGCGATCGGGCTCTGGTCGGTGTTCGACCATTTTCAGAACGCCGGCGCCGGCGGCGCGGCCTGACGGCTAGGTTCAGCTTTCGCCCGACTGGCCGCGAAACAATTTCGCCGGATAAACGCCGACAATGCGCAGATGCGCGCAGAAAAAGTCGAGTTCCTCGAGCGCGCGCGCGAGCGCGGGGTCGTCGGGATGGCCTTCGACATCGGCGTAGAACTGGCTGGCTGCGAACACGCCGTCGAGCTGGTAGCTCTCAAGCTTCGTCATATTGACGCCATTGGTCGCGAAACCGCCCATGGCCTTGTAGAGCGCGGACGGCACGTTGCGGACGCGAAACACGAATGAGGTCATGCACGGGCCATCGCCCGGGGCGGGCCGCGCAGGTTCGCGCGAAAACACGAGAAAGCGCGTCGTGTTATGGTCTTCGTCCTGGGCGTCTTCGATCAGTATGTTCAGGCCGTGGATTTCAGCGGCCAGACGCGAGGACAAAGCCGCTTCATCGGGTTTGCGGTCATTCGCCACCAAGCGCGCGGCTCCGGCGGTGTCGATCTCGCGGCGCGCCGACCAGCCTCTCTCATTAATCAGCCGGCGGCATTGCGCGAGCGCTTGTTCATGGCTGCGCACGACCTTGATGTCGTCAAGCGTCACGCCGGGCGGCGCGATAACCTGATGGCGCACCGATAGAAAATGCTCGGCCACGATATGGAGCGGCGAATCGGGAATGAGGTGGTGGATATCGGCGACGCGGCCCGCCACCGAGTTTTCCACCGGAATCACGGAGAAATCCGTACGCCCCTCGACGGTCGCGGCGAAGGCGTCGTCAAAGGTCGCGCAGGGCACGGATTCGTGGTCGGGGAAGAGTTCGCGGCTCGCCAGATCGGAATAAGCGCCCGGTTCGCCTTGATACGCGACCTTGTTGGTCACTATACGATCTCCTCACACCGCCTTTGAGGGCCAGCGTCTATCCGCTCGCGACCGTTCGTCGCAAGGTCGTGCGAACAGGGGCTCGCTAAATCAGACGCGAATAGTGTTATGCCTCGCCCGCGCGGCATTTGCGCGTGCGACAATTTCTTCACGGCGCCGGGGGCTGGCGCGAACGAGTTCGAGGCTACGCCATGGGCGAACTGTTTTGGAACAAGATCGCGGGAGCCGTTCTCGCCTCTCTCCTGGTCATCTTCGTGCTGAACGAGGCGGGCCATATCGTCTTTCATCCGCATGAGCTGGAAGATGACGCCTATCCGTGGGAGGTCGAAGAGGCCAGCGGAACCGACGGCGAGGAAGAAGCTGCGCCCGATCTGGGCACGCTGCTGGCCGCCGCCAGCGCTTCATCGGGCGAGCGCGTCTCGCGTCAATGCGTGTCGTGTCACACTTTCGAGCAAGGCGCGCCCAACGGTCAGGGCCCCAATCTCTGGGGCGTCGTCGGTCGCGCGCCCGGTTCTGTCCCGGGCTTCGCCTATTCCGCCGCCATGTCCGGCACGAGCGAGCCGTGGACCTTCGAGCACTTGTTCCAATATCTCGAGAATCCGCGCCGCGAGATGCCCGGCACGAACATGACCTTTGCAGGCATTCGCGCCCCGGAGGCGCGCGCCGATCTCCTGGCCTATCTGCAGACCTTGGCGGCCACGCCTGCGCCGTTCCCTGAGCCGGCTCCGGTTGAGGAAGCCGCGCCGGAAGGCGAGAGCTCTGAAGGCGAAGAAGGCGGCGAGGAAGCGCCCGCGGAAGACGACGCCGGCGAGTAAGCGCGTTGGCGTCAGCTCGCCAAGCGCCGGTTCGCCCGGCGCCAGTCATCGGCGTCCTGCTGGACGAAAGCTTGAACGCGCCCGCATCGTCGGGCGCGTTTTCGCGTCGGCCCTATTATGCGCTGCGCAAGGACTATTTTGACGCCATCGCGCGCGCAGGCGGCGCCGCCATCGCCCTGCCCTATGACCCCGACGCCATCGAGACCTATCTGAGCCTGTGCGACGGCTTCGTTCTGCCGGGCGGCGATTACCGTTTTCCCGCCAATTGGTATGCAGAACCGCCGCCCGCGCGCATCGACATCAAATCTGCCTGCCCGCGGCGCAGCTTCGAGATCGAATTCGCCAAGCGCCTTCTCGACGCCGACGCGCCTGTGCTGGGCATTTGTCAGGGCATGCAGACGCTGGCGGGCCTCACGGGCGGCGCGATGATCTGGGACGCCGATGCGCTCAGCCCCGCCTCAGTGCGCCATGCAGCGCC
>JAUIEH010000010.1 GCA_030428405.1 Alphaproteobacteria bacterium | reverse complement strand
GGCCAATATCTCGTGCGCGGACAGGGTGAGATGCATCTCGGCGTTTCGCTGGCCAAGCTGGAGCGGAAATTCGGCGTCAAAGTGAATGCAGCGCCAGCGGCGACGCCTTATCGCGAGACCGTCAAGAAGTCCGCGACCATGCGCGGCCGTCACAAAAAGCAATCAGGCGGGCACGGACAATTTGGCGATGTCGTGTTGGAGGTGAAGCCTTTGCCGCGCGGTCAGGGCTTCGTCTTTGAAGAGCGCATCACCGGCGGGGTCGTGCCGCGCAATTATTTCGGCGCCGTTGAGCATGGCGTGCGCGATGCGATGCAGAAGGGCCCTCTGGGCTTTCCGGTCGTGGATGTCGCAGCGACCCTGGTCGATGGCTCGCATCACGCGGTGGACTCATCGGAAATCGCTTTCCGCACGGCCGGGCGCATCGGCATGCATGACGCCTTGCCGGAATGCGGGCCGGTTCTGCTTGAGCCCGTCTTGAAGCTGGCGATTTTCGCGCCGTCGGATGCGATGTCGAAAGTCACCTCGATCCTGTCGGCCAAGCGCGGTCAGATCCTGGGCTTTGACGCACGGCCCGGCTGGCCGGGCTGGGATCAGGTCGATGCGTATCTGCCGCAGGCCGAAGCCGGCGATCTGATCATCGAGCTGCGCTCGGTGACGCAGGGTCTGGCCGGCTTTGAGGCGCAGTTCGACCATATGGCCGAATTGTCCGGCCGCATCGCGGATGACGTGGTGAACTCCAGAACGGCCGAGACCGCTTAAGCGCTGGACGCGGGGGGCGCGGCCATAAGGCTCGCGCCCCTCTGCGCCGTCGTGGTTCTGGCGCGTTCGTCAGACTGTGTCGAAGAGACGCGCGCGCGAGCGCGTGCGGGCCTTGAATTTCTGCGCTATCTTCCAAAATTAGAACCATTCTAAGATACAACGCAAAAGCGCCTGAAGGAGCGAGGGACATGGAAATCAATATCGGCATCGAAGAGGGCGATCGCACCGCCATTGCGGATGGCCTCAGCCGCGTTCTGGCCGACACTTACGTGCTTTATCTCAAGACGCATGGCTATCACTGGAACGTCACCGGCCCGATGTTCAATTCGCTGCATGCCATGTTCATGACGCAGTACACGGAACTATGGACCGCCATGGACGAAATCGCCGAGCGCATCCGCGCTCTTGGCTTGTTCGCTCCGGCCTCCGGCGCGGCCTTCGCCGAGAAAGCCTCCATTGCGGAAGCTGAAGGCGCGCCCTCCGCACAGGACATGATCGCGGATCTTGCAAAGGGACATGAGCGCCTGGCCAAGACCGCGCGCGAAGCTTTTCCGTCGGCGGAGAAAGCGGGCGATCAGCCGACAATGGATTTGCTGACCCAGCGCATGCAGGCCTCTGAAAAGACCGCCTGGATGCTGCGCTCCATGCTGGCGTCCGCCTGAGGCCTGACAGCGAAGTCGCGCCGGAAGAAAAAAGCCGGACCGTTTGCAGCGGTCCGGCTTTTAAGTGGCGCGCCATGTATCGGGGAGGATGAGGCGCGTTTCAAACCAGCCGAGTTCTCGGCGGCTCATCATTGAATGTAGGCTCCCAAGCGTGACCGGAAAGCCCCATATCTGCATGGCGGCGTTGCTGAATCGCATAGACGATGTCAGCCGGCGAAACGGCGCGCTTCTTCAACCGCGAAATCGCGGAACGCTTTGATGCGTTTGGAGCCGCGCAGCTCTTCGGGATAGACGAAATAGCTGTCGAATTCCGGCCCGTGAATATCGGGCAGGATGCGGATCAGTCCCGGACGCTCCTCGCCAAGATAATCCGGCAGACTGCCAATGCCGAAGCCGGCCTCGATCGCGCGCTTTACGCCGAGCACGGAGTTCACCGTCAAGACCGCACGCCGCGGCGCGCCCGCGCGCTCAATGCCGAGCGCCCAGTCGACGCCATGCATCGGCGTTGCGGTATCTGCGCCGTACGCGACCAGTCGGTGCCGGTCGAGGTCGCACGGGTCGTCCGGCGCGCCATAAGCGTCGAGATAGGTCTTCGACGCATAAAGGCTCTGGCGCACGGTCATGAGTTTCAGCTGTACGAGATCGCTGCGCCGCGGCCGCCACAACATGATCGCGGCTTCTGCGTCCAGCGCGGACAATTCCGGCTCGGCGTCGTTGAGCGCGAGGTGAAGCTCAATATCCGGATAAGCTTCGATGAAGCCGCCCAGCCGCGGCGCCAGCCAGCTCGAGCCAAGCGCGACGGGCGCGGTGATGTGAAGATCCCCGCTCGGATCATCGCGGCTTTCCTGCAAAGCGGCGCCGGCGTGAGCGACCCGGTCGGCGATGTCGCGCGTGGTGTCATAGAGGAGGCGGCCCTGCTCGGTCATTTCCAGGCCGCGCGCATGGCGGTGGAACAAGACCACGCCGAGGCTCGTCTCCAGCGCCGAAATCTGACGCGAGACGGCCGATTGCGAAATGTTCAACAGCTCAGCCGCCGCCGTCAGCGAGCCTGCGCCGGCTGCTGCGTGGAAGGTTTTCAGCTTGTCCCAGTCAAGGGCGGCTGCATTTGTGCTCAGTAGTTTTTCTTGGACCGTCATGGCCTCGACCGCATTCGTTTTTTGTTCTGCATATTGCAGCGCACAAAAACGGCGATTGCGGGGCCGCGTCAACCAAATCCGACCAAAGCGGCGTCACGGGTTCGCGACAGTGGCGCCTTTGCGCGAGCCGGATGCCGCGGTCAGAAACAAGCGCTAGAGCTCTGTCCGCGCTATTTTTCGGCTCTGGCGGCGCCTGCGCGAAGGAGGCTTCCCCCGCGCAGGCTGAAGCCTCAGGCGTTGGTCAGCGCCATTTGCGGTTCGGGATAACGCAGGCCCTGAACCTTTTCGGCCAGAGCGTCGAGCTTGGCGCGCTCCTCATCCGACAAGCTCACCTCAAGTGCGCCGAGATTGGCGTCGAGATTAGCGAGCTTGGTCGTGCCGGGGATCGTGACGATGTCTTCGCCGCGACCGAGCACCCAGGCGAGCGCGACTTGCGCGGGCGTTGCGCCCCTGGCTCCGGCGACCGATTTGACTTCGTCGACAAGCGCGAGATTGGCCTCAAACGCCTCGCCCTGAAAACGCGGACTATTGGAACGATAATCGAGCACTTCCGCCGCCGTTTCGCGGGTGAAGCGGCCGGTCAGCATGCCGCGGCCGAGTGGGGAATAGGCGACCAGGCTCGCCCCCGTTTCGCGCAGTCCCGGCATCAGCTTGGCTTCGATGTCGCGTGAGAAGATCGAATATTCGCTCTGCACCGCCGTGATCGGGTGGACGGCGTTGGCGCGCTTCAGCGTCTCGCCCGACGCTTCGGACAGGCCGAGAAAGCGGACTTTGCCTTCCGCAACGAGCTTCGCCATTTCGCCAACTGTGTCTTCGATCGGCGTCGCCGGGTCGATGCGGTGTAGATAATAGAGATCCACGACATCTGTGTTCAGGCGCTTGAGCGAGCCCTCAATGGCGCGACGGCAGTTCTCCGGCGAACCGTCCACACCGTTTATCCGGCCGGTCTCGGGATCGCGCATCGGGCCGAACTTGGTTGCGAGGAACACCTTGTCGCGATAGCCGCCCTGAAGCGCTGCGCCGAGCAGCTCCTCATTGTGCCCCATGCCATACATTTCGGCGGTGTCGAGATGGTCGACGCCGTGCGCGATGGCTTCGTGGATGAAGCGCACCGCCGTGTCCCGCTCGGTGGCGGGGCCGTAAAATTCCGACATGCCCATGCAGCCAAGCCCGACTGCATTCACTTTGACGCCGCTGCGTCCCAATTCGCGTTTCGTCATGTGACCCTCCTCGGCGCGCTCGCGTGATGGCGGCGCGCATCTCGCTCGGCTTGCGCGGCGAGTTCGAGATAGATGTGAGCGCTCACTCACATCGTCAACCCGCTGCGGGCGATTTTTTCTACGCGCTCGTTATACGTGAATGAGACGGAGCGCTTAAGCGCGCCAGCTATGCCATATCGCTTGAGCGGCCTTGGCGAGTTCGGCGTCGGTCCATTCGCGTCCGCTCAACTCGCGTTTCAGAAGGGCGATTGCGGGCGCGTAGAACAAGGCGATGAAAAGCTCCATCGGCAGATCTTTGACCTCGCCGCGCGCGCGCGCGTCGTCGCGCAGCCTGGTCAGCGCGCCCGTCATGGCTTCATGCGCGGCGCCGCCTTCTTTCGCCGAGAGCGCGGACTCGCCGAAGCGCTGGCCGAAGCGGAAGCCCGCGCGGTCGCGTCGATAGGCGTCTATGACAGCGCGCCAGAGATGGGCCAGACGCGCCTCAAAAGGCGCGCTCTCATCATATGTGTCGGTGCTAGCGGCGAAAATGTCGGATTTTAGCTGGCGGTAGGCCGCGATCATCAGCTCGTCCTTGCCCGCGAAATGGCGATAGAGCGTGCCTTCAGCCACGCCGGCGCGCGCAGCGATCGCTGCCGTCGTGGCCGCGGCGAAACCGTCCTCGGCGACGATTTCGACGGCCGCGCGCATCAGTTTTTCTTTGGTGCTTAGGGCGTCAGCGAGCATTGGCGGAGAATGGTTCGCGCCGCAACGCCTGTCCAATCGGAGGAATGCGCTGGTTCGTGGAGCGAACTAAATTCCGAACTGGCGATAAAGCGTGAGCGGGGCCTTCCGCGCGCGCGCATCATCAGACCACGCCAGCACCTCAGGATCGGTGCGCGCAACGTCGAGCGCGTGCGCCTCGAGAAAAAAGTCTAAATAATTCAATCCTGTCATCACGCGCCCCCACGGTGCACGCACTGTGAATAAGGTGTTGATAACCTATTTGAGCGCTCCAGGCTTTTGAAATCAAACCCGTCGACGCGCATGGCGCGAATATTGTTGCAAGTCCGCCATGTGTTTCACTGGGAGAAACCGGCGTGACCCGCACTGAAATTCAAGAACTGAGACAGGTTCTGTCGAGCGCACAGGCCGATGATGCGCGCGCTGAATTCATCCAGACCCGTGCGCAAGAGCGCAAGCGCGAGAGCGGTCGCGCCGCAGTTCGGACCGTGATGCGCGAAGGTTTTTACGCGCTCGGATTCGCGGGTGTGTTCATCGCCTTCTTCGCGCTCGGCGCCGCGAGCGGTCTGTTCGATCTGTTCTTGATCTAATAACGCTTATTCAGCGGCCTCGCGCTCGGCGTCGAGGGCTGCGAGGTGCTTTTCGACCTCCAGCGCCGCCATGCAGCCCATGCCCGCCGCCGTGACCGCCTGACGATAAATGTCGTCTGTGACGTCGCCGGCTGCAAACACGCCGGGAATATCGGTCGCTGTTGAATCCGGCGCGGTGACCAGATAGCCGCCCTGTTTCTGGGCCAGCTTGCCTTCGAACAGTTCGACCGCGGGCTTATGGCCTATGGCGACAAAAACGCCGTCGACGGAAAGCTCCGAGGTTTCGCCGGTCTTGACGTTGCGCAGGCGCATGCCGGTGACGCCGCCCATCGGATCGTCATCGCCGAGAATTTCCTCCAGCACCGTGTCCCAGACGGGTTCAATCTTGTCGTGCTTGAGCAGACGGTCCTGCAGGATGCGTTCGGCGCGCAACTCGTCGCGGCGATGGATCAAGGTGACGTGCTCGGCGATATTGGCGAGATAGAGCGCTTCTTCGACCGCCGTGTTGCCGCCGCCGATGACGGCCACGCGCTTGTTGCGGAAGAAGAAGCCGTCACAGGTCGCGCAGGCCGAAACGCCACGATTGGCGAATTTCTCTTCAGACGGAAGACCAAGCCATTTCGCCTGCGCGCCGGTGGCGATGATGATCGTGTCGGCGGTCACGCGGTCGCCGGAGTCGAGCGTCAGCGTATACGGACGGCTTTCGAAATCGACCGAGGTGACGAGGTCGTTGACCACGCGCGCGCCGACATGCTCAGCCT
The DNA here is from genome assembly GCA_030428405.1 of Alphaproteobacteria bacterium. Classification (GTDB taxonomy): domain Bacteria; phylum Pseudomonadota; class Alphaproteobacteria; order Caulobacterales; family Maricaulaceae; genus JAUIEH01. The sequence continues at coordinate 13,587 of JAUIEH010000010.1, read as the reverse complement.
GGGCGCGCATTTGCTCCATCAGCCAGGGGCCCTGAATGACGTCGGCGAAGCCGGGATAGTTTTCGACATCGGTCGTGATGGTCAGCTGGCCGCCCGGCTGCAAGCCGGTGAACACGACGGGGTCGAGCATTGCGCGCGCTGCATAGATGGCGGCGGTGTAGCCGGCCGCGCCCGAGCCGATAATGGCCACGCGTTCATGTCGTTGTTCACTCACTTGGCCACCTGTCTTTTGCGCTGCGCTTGTTCAATCTCGTTGAGCGGGTTCGCGTGAATATAGGCGCGCGGGCGCGCCTGCACCGTATCGATCCCACGCTTGTGATTGGGAGATGATTAGGATGCGTCGCTGCAACGCTTCAAGCCGGGCGCGACGCAAGTCCCTTGTCTGCGAGCATGTCGAGAACCGCCTCGGCGGCGCGCTCGGTTTCGCGCAAGGGCTCCACGGGCCACGGCTCGACCGGGCCGATAAAGGGCTGGGCGCAGCGGCGCGCTTCCAGCGCGGCGTAGAGCTGGGCGAATTTGCCGTCCTCGCCGGCGGCCTCGGCGTAGAGCACGGGCAAGCCGGCGCTGGCCGCTTCGGTCAGCATATTGGTTGAGTCCTTGGTCACGATCGCGATGTCGGCGTAGGCGAGAAAGCCGAAATATGGATTGGGGCCGTCGGCTTCGGACGACCAGAAGACGACATTCGGATCGCCGCTAAAGGCGGCGCGCATCGTGGCGGTGAAATCCTCCGGCGTGCGCCGCGACGTCGTGATCATCAGCGACCAGCCGGAGGCGAGCATCGCTTTGAACTGTTCGAACAGGCCCGCAGAGACGACCGGCGTCATGTCATGGCGCTTCGACTTGCCGCCGATTAGCACGGCGGCGCGCGGGCGACGCAGCGCGCTGAGATGCGGAAAGGCGCTGCGCGCTTTGGCGAGCTTGTCCTCGGACACGCGATTGGGCGAGCCGAGGATCGAGACGACATTGTCGCGTTCAAGCCCGTCATGGCTGGGCGCCACGATCAGGTCGAACGCGCCGTAGGAGCGCTTGGGGTCCTGGACATAAACGAGCGCTGCTTCGGGCCGCATCCGGCGCAAAGGCGCTGCGGCCGCTGCGGCGGCGCGTCCGCAGCCGATCCACAAAAACCGCTCCGGCTTGGCGGCGTCCGCACGCGCGCTCTGGGCGTTGAAGCGTGAAAGCATGCCTGGACGCGCCAGATGCTCGGTGACGATCTCAAGCGGAATGCGCCGGCCAAGCGCTTCGGCCAGGCCCAAGGCCTGGTTTTCGATGCCGCGCCGGCCATCCGAGGCGACGATGCAGGTCAGCGCGGTCGCGCTCATGGCCGACCCCGATTGCTGCACGCCCCATAACGACGCGCGGGAGCCTCGCTGTGGGCTATTTCCAATCGACTTTGAGGATTTCGATGGCGCGGGCGCCGCCGGGGGCCGCGACTTCTACGCTGTCGCCGACTTCCTTGCCGATCAAAGCGCGCGCAATGGGCGAGGAGATCGAGACCTTGCCTTCACGCACATCGGCTTCGTCGTCGCCGACGATTTTGTAGACGGCCTCTTCATCGGTGTCTTCGTCGACGACCGTGACGGTTGCGCCGAATTTGACGCTCTCGCCGGACAATTTGGCGACATCGATGACCTGAGCGCGGCTCAGCTTGTCCTCGATTTCGGCCAAACGGCCTTCGATGAAACCCTGGCGGTCTTTTGCGGCGTGATATTCGGCGTTTTCCGACAGATCGCCATGGGCGCGCGCTTCCGCGATCGCCTGGATCACCGCCGGACGTTCCACCTGCTTCAACCGCTTCAATTCGTCGTCGAGGGCTCTATAGCCCTCGAGCGTCATGGGGATTTTCTGCATCTTGAGGGGGCTTTCCCAAACTTGCTTAAGCGAGGACGTCTTGGCCCGGAGCTCAAACCGTTTCGGTAGAGTATGATTGGAGCGGGCGCACTTCAAGCGCACCCGATTTCAGCGTCGCCATCGACCGAACCGCCGCGCGTGCCGCAGCAACGGTGGTGTAGCACGGCACGCCCATCGACAGGGCTGTGGAGCGAATCGACTTCGAATCGACATGGCTCTGGCGGCCTTCGGTGGTGTTGCAGATGAGCTGAACCTCGGCGTTTTTGATGGCGTCGACGATATGCGGGCGGCCTTCATAGACCTTGTTGACCTTGGTCACCGGGATGCCCGCTGCGCCGAGCCGGTCTGCAGTGCCGCCCGTTGCAACCAACGAAAAGCCCGCAGCGACCAGTTCGCGGGCGAGCTCCATGCCGACGCGCTTGTCGGCGTCCTTCACGGAGACAAACGCCGTGCCGCTCGTCGGCAAGGTGACGCCGGCCGCAATCTGGCTCTTGGCGTAGGCGGTCTCGAAATCATCGGCATGGCCCATGACTTCGCCGGTCGAGCGCATTTCCGGGCCGAGCACGGGGTCTGCGCCGGGAAAGCGGTTGAACGGCATGACGGCTTCCTTGACCGCGATGTGACGACGCTTGGCGGGCGCGCCCGACAGTCCAAGCTCGCGCAGGCTGAGCCCCGCCATCACTTTGGTCGCAATGCGCGCGATCGGCAGGCCGACCGCCTTGGCGACGAAGGGCACGGTGCGCGAGGCGCGCGGATTGACCTCGAGAATGAAGACGTCGCCGTCCTGGACCGCGAACTGCACGTTCATCAGGCCACGTACGTTGAGCGCGCGGGCGAGCTGTCGCGTCTGGTCTTCAATCTCGGATATGACGCTTGCGGACAATGAATGCGGGGGCAGGACGCAGGCGCTGTCGCCGGAATGCACGCCAGCCTCTTCGATATGCTCCATAATGCCGGAGATGAAGACGTCCTCGCCGTCGCAGATTGCGTCCACGTCGACTTCGACAGCGTCGCGCAGATAGCGGTCGATGAGCAGCGGCGCATCGCCCGTCGCGCGCACGGCGTCGGTCAGATAGGACTCAATGTCGGCCGGCTCGCGCACGATCTCCATGGCGCGCCCGCCCAAGACGTAAGAGGGCCGCAAGACGAGCGGGAAGCCGAGACGCTCGGCCTCCGCGACGGCTTCCTCCGCCGACCGCGCAATCGCGTTGTCAGGTTGCTGCAGGCCGAGCGTGTCGATGAGGCGGCCGAAACGATCGCGGTCTTCGGCGAGGTCGATGGCGTCGCGCTGTGTGCCCAAAAGCGGCACGCCGGCCTGATCGAGCGCTTCGGCGAGCTTGAGCGGCGTCTGGCCGCCGAACTGGACGATGACGCCCAGAAGCTCGCCGGTCTCACATTCTTTATGGATCAGTTCGAGTACGTCTTCCGCAGTCAGGGGCTCGAAATATAGCCGGTCGGACGTGTCATAGTCCGTGGACACCGTTTCGGGGTTGCAGTTGACCATGATCGACTCGATGTCGATTTCGTCCAGCCCGAAAGCAGCGTGACAGCAGCAATAATCGAACTCGATGCCCTGGCCGATGCGGTTGGGCCCGCCGCCGAGAATGATGACTTTGCGGCGCGCGCTTGGCTTGGCCTCGCATTCGGGCGCGCCTGCAAGGCCGGCGCTTTCATAGGTCGAGTAGAGATAAGGCGTCGCCGCGGCGAATTCGGCCGCGCACGTATCAACGCGTTTATAGACGGGGCGTACGCCTGCAGCGCGGCGCTGTTCGGCGACCTCGTGTTCCGTGCGTCCACTGAGCGCGGCGAGCCTTGCGTCGGAAAAGCCCATCGATTTGAGCAGCGATAAAGGCCGCGCCTCAACCGGCACGCCATTCGCGCGCACATAGTCTTCGGCTTCGACAAGATCAGCGATCTGACGCAGGAACCACATATCCACCGCGGTCGCGGCGTAGATGTCGTCGAGCGACAGCCCCTCGCGCATGGCCTGGGCGATGATGCGGATGCGGTCCGGCGTCGGCTTGGAGAGCGCGCGGCGCAGACTGTCCATGCGCTCCAGATCGTCGGCGTCGGTGAACTCATATTCGTCGAGCCCGGACAATCCGGTCTCAAGCGAGCGCAGCGCCTTTTGCAGGCTTTCCTGAAAGGTTCGGCCCATGGCCATCGCTTCGCCCACGGACTTCATCGACGTTGTCAGGATGGAGTCTGCGCCGGGGAACTTCTCGAAGGCGAAGCGCGGCAGCTTGGTGACGACATAATCGATCGTCGGCTCGAAGCTCGCTGGCGTGGCGCCGCCGGTGATTTCGTTTTCCAGTTCGTCCAGCGTGTAGCCGACGGCCAGCTTGGCGGCGACCTTCGCGATCGGAAATCCGGTGGCCTTGGAGGCGAGGGCGGAGGAGCGCGACACGCGCGGGTTCATCTCGATGACGATCATCCGCCCGGTCTTGGGATCGATGGCGAATTGAACATTCGAGCCGCCGGTCTCTACGCCGATTTCGCGCAGCACCGCGATCGAGGCGTCGCGCATGCGCTGATATTCGCGGTCGGTGAGCGTGAGCGCAGGCGCCACGGTGGCTGAATCGCCCGTGTGCACGCCCATCGGATCGATATTCTCGATCGAGCAGATGATGATGCAATTGTCCGCCTTGTCGCGGACGACCTCCATCTCGAATTCCTTCCAGCCCAGAAGGCATTCGTCGATCAGCACCTGGCCGGCGGGCGAGGCGGTGAGGCCGGCGCGGACGATGTCCTCATATTCTTCGCGGTTATAAGCGATGCCGCCGCCCGTGCCGCCGAGCGTGAAGGCGGGGCGGATGACGGCGGGCAGACCGATTTCATCGATCTGGCGCAAGGCTTCCGCGACGCCGCCGGCGATGTCGAATTTCTGTGGTCCGCCTTCGGGGAGAGGCTCAGCCTCAATGATGATGGCTTTGGGGCTTTCCAGCCCGATCGCGTCCATCGCCTTGCGGAACAATTCGCGGTCTTCGGCTTTTTCGATGACAGGCGCGCGCGCGCCGATCATCTCGACGTCATGGCGCTCAAAGGCGCCGCGGCGTTCCAGCTCGAGCGCGCAATTCAACGCGGTCTGACCGCCCATGGTCGGCAATATGGCGAAGCCGCCGGGAACGACATTGCGCTCGCGCGCGATGACGCGCTCCACATGGGCGGGCGTGATCGGTTCGATGTAGGTGGCGTCGGCGAGCCCCGGATCGGTCATGATCGTTGCGGGGTTGGAGTTCACCAGGACGACCCGGTAGCCCTCCTCCTTCAACGCTTTGACCGCCTGGACGCCCGAATAATCGAACTCGCAGGCCTGACCTATGACAATGGGTCCCGCGCCGATGATCAGCACGGTTTGGATGTCTGTGCGCTTGGGCATGGAACCGCCGATTCGACCGGGCAAACGGCCGTCCTATAGGGGAGCTTGGCGCGCGGGGCAATGCGCGTGCGCGATCAGCTCCAGGCGTGGTCTTCAATGGCGGCGCGCAATCGGTGCAGCCAGTCGCTTGCGCGCGCGCTTTCCCGCAGAGCGGATTGATGGGCGTTGAACAAGATGGCCCAGCCCGAAGACGACGGCACGGGGCCGGCTTCGGTCTGCAAAAGCTCCGCGCCGCGCACCAGAGCTTCAACGCCGGCGTTCACGCGCTGCCAGTTCGAGCGCTCCAGATCCGCGTCCGGACCAACGATGATCGGCATGAGGCCCGGATAGCGGTCCCACCATACTTCCGCGAGCGCGCTTGGTTCGCTGCTCAAGGGAGCGCCGTCGACGATGGCGGCGTCATAATCCAGCGCGGCGCAGATCAGGATCGCCAGCATGGACGCATCAAGGTCTGCATATGAAGCTGTCGCCGTCATCGCGCGTGAAGTCATGGCCCGCTTTTGAAGAACACGCGACGCGCAAATCGTCGCTGCGCGTCATCTTAGGGCGCGCGTGATCGCAGCGGGCAGGCTTGTCCGCATGATTGTGGTGACGTTGTCGTGAAGTCAGCCGCGCTTATGCGCATCCATCAGGGCCGCAAAGCGCGTGAAGATGCTGGCCGCATCGCGCGGGCCGGGACTGGCTTCGGGGTGATGCTGCACCGACAGGATCGGCGCGCCCTTAATGGCGAACCCGGAATTAGTGCCGTCAAACAGCGAGCGATAAGTCTCGCTCGCGCCCGGCGGCAGGCTGTCGGCGTCGACGGTGAAGCCGTGATTCATCGACACGATTTCGACGCGGCCCGTTTCGATGTCGAGCACCGGATGATTTGCACCGTGATGGCCTTGCGGCATTTTCCGCGTCGCCCCGCCCAACGCGATGGCGAGCAGCTGGTGGCCGAGGCAGATGCCCAGCAGCGGCGTGCCCGACTTGGCCAAGTTGCGCACCATGTCGCCGGCCCATTGCGCCGTCGCGGCCGGATCGCCCGGACCATTGGACAAAACCACGCCATCGGGATTGAGCGCGAGAATGGCGTCCGCGCCTGCGCGCGCATTCACCACGGTCGCCCGCGCGCCGACGCCGGCGAGGCAGCGCGCGATGTCGCGCTTCAGGCCAAAATCGACAATCACGACGTGATGTTTGGACGCGGCCAGGTCTTCCACGCCGGCGGGCCAGTTCCACGGCGCTTCGGCCGTGGCGTAATCGGCGGGCGCAGTGGCGTCCTTCGCGAGATCGGCGCCTTCAATGCCAGCCCAGGCGCGCGCTTGTCCGACCAGCGCGTCTGTGTCGATGGCGCCGTCAGGCGCATGCGCGATGACCGCGTTCGGCATGCCGTGCTCGCGAATGCGGCGCGTCAGAGCGCGCGTGTCCACGCCGCTGATGGCGATGACGCCGCGCCGGCTCAGCCAGTCGGAAAAGCTCTCGCTCGCGCGCCAGCTCGAGGGCGGCGTGACCTCGGCGCGGAAAACGGCGCCGCTGGCGGCGAAATCGACGCCGTGCGGGCTGGTCTGCAGATCTTCGTCATTCGCGCCGACATTGCCGACATGAGGAAAGGTGAAGCAGACGATCTGACCGCGATAGGAAAGATCCGACAGGATTTCCTGGTGACCGGTCATGGCCGTGTTGAAGCAGAGCTCGGCGACCGCTGTTCCAGTCGCGCCAAGCCCGCGGCCGAAAAACACCGAGCCGTCGGCGAGGGCGAGCGCGCCCGTGCCGGCAACTAACTCTTGATTTGCACGCGCAAAATTCATAGCTACCGCGCCGTCCGTTCGATTGCGGCCAAACGCATCAACAAAAGCCGTCTGCGCGGAGCACGCTCGTAAGCGTGCCCCCGACTATCGTCAAGGACGAAAACGCTTTGAATTCAAAGCGGCGCGGAGGATTATCCCGCCTTCGCGCGTTTGGTGGGAGTTTTGAATGTCCATTCGCGAACAGATCGCGACAGCGCTCGACCATGTCGCCGAGGGCGACGAGGTCTCGGCCTCCACGCTGAGGCTGGCGCTCGCTGCGATCAAAGACCGCGATCTGAATGCACGCGCGCGCGATGAAGCCGATGGTTGCGCCGAGTGCGAAGTTCTTGAATTGCTTGAGCAAATGGTTGAGCAGCGCATTGAGAGCGCGCGCGCTTACGATGATGGCGGCCGTCCTGACCTCGCAGAGCGTGAGCGCGAAGAGATTCGCATTCTGTCGCGCTTCATGCCCGAGCAGATGTGCGACACCGAGATCCGCACGGCGGCGAGCGAAGTCGTTGATGAGCTCGACGCCAGCGGGCTCAAGGATATCGGCCGCTGCATGGGCGCTTTGAAACAGCGATATGAAGGCCGGATGGACTTCACCAAGGCCGGCAAGCACGTCAAAGACATCCTGTCCTGAGACCTAGGGCGCGCCTGCTGAGCACGGCGCGCCGTCTCGCCGATTCGCTTGTGGATGCGTGATCGTCTCAGGCGCGAAGCAGCTTATTTTGCCGCGATGAGATTCGAGCCCCGTTTGCTGGACGATATCCGCTCGCGCATCCGGCTGTCCGATCTGGTCGGCCGGGAAGTCGCGCTCAAGCGCCAGGGTCGGGAATTCGCGGGGCTGTCTCCGTTCAACAAGGAAAAGACGCCGTCTTTTTTCGTCAATGACGAGAAGCGGTTTTATCACTGCTTTTCCTCCGGCAAGCATGGCGACGCCTTCACCTGGCTGATGGAGACGCAGGGGCTGAGTTTCCCCGAAGCGGTCGAGTATCTCGCTGAGGAAACCGGCGTGCAGATGCCGGCGCGCGATCCCAAGGCGATCGAAGCGGCCAAGCGGGTCGAGGAATCGATTTCCTGGCTCGAAGCCGCGCAGACTTTTTTCGCTGCGCAATTGCGCCGATCCGGCGGCGCTGAGGCGCGCGCTTATCTCGAACGCCGGGGCTTGCCGGAAGAAAGCTGGAACGAGTTCGAGATCGGCTTTGCGCCGGAAGGCTGGTCCGGTCTCAAGGACGAGCTGATCGCCAAGGGCGCCAAGCCGCAGCAATTGCTCGAAGCCGGTCTGATTGCGAGCGCGCGCGAGGGCGACCGCACCTTCGATTATTTCCGCAACCGCATCATGTTCGCTATTCGCGATCCCTCGGGCCGGCTGGCGGGCTTTGGCGGGCGCGCGCTCGATCCCGATGACCGCGCCAAATATCTCAACTCGCGCGAGGATGAGCACTTCCACAAAGGCCGGCTGCTTTACCGCTATCCCCAGGCGCGCGCCTGGACGGCGCGGGCGAGCGACGCCGAACGCGCGCTCGGGCCGGTCGTGGCGGAAGGCTATATGGACGTCATCGCGCTGGCGCGGGCGGGCTTTGGCGGCGCGGTGGCGCCGCTCGGCACGGCGCTGACGGAAGACCAGCTCGACCTTCTGTGGCGCCTGGGCGAAGAGCCGATCCTGTGTTTCGACGGCGACGCCGCCGGCGTGCGCGCGGCCTATCGCGCGCTTGATCGCGCTTTGCCGAAACTCAAGCCCGGCATGTCCCTGCGCATCGCCTTTCTACCCGAAGGGCTCGACCCGGACGATCTCGTCCGCACCCAGGGCGCGCGCGCCATGCGCGAGGCGCTGCAGAACGCAGCGCCCATGGTGGAGGTGTTGTGGCGGCGCGAGCGTGAGCACGACGAGGCCGACACGCCTGAGCGCAAGGCCGGCCTCAAGCAGCGTCTGTTCGCCGCCGCCGCCAAGGTCGAGGACAAAAACGTCGCCGAGCAATATCGCCGCGCGCTTCTGGAGAAATTCGACGAAGCGTTCCGGCCCGCGCGCCGCGCGCCCGGGCGCTTTCAGCGCCGCTGGGACGGACCGGACACGCGCGGCGCAACCGTTGAAACCATGGCGCGGCGCGCGCAGCTGCGCGTGGCGCGCGGGCGCGCCGAGGCGGTCCGGCTGCTCGCCGCGCTGATGGATCGCCCGCAGCTTTTATCGATTTGCGCCGAGGCGCTGGCCGCGCTGCCGCTGGACGATTCCGCTCATGAAGAAATTCGCGACGCGCTACTGGCGATTGCGGGCGAAACATTCCACATTGACAAATCGGCCTTACTTGACCACTTGGCCGGAACGGGGAACGAAACCGCAGCTGATCGCGTGCTGGAAGACGCACTAAGCGTTGCGCCGATATGGGCCGACGAAGTCGCCGACGATGAGGCGGCGTCTCTATGGGAACGCGAGGCTGCAGAGTATTTGAGGCGGAGCGACGCGGGCGAGGAGCGTGCGGCGCTTATTCTGCATATGAGACACTGTCGTGAATCCGGCGATTCCGCGGAGTTGGCCAAGGCCGCCCGCGCGCTCGCAGCATTAAAGCGCGTCGATGCCGCAAAAGCAGGCTGAAACCGCGACCAAGCCGAAGAGCGGCGCCGGCAAGGCGGCCGCCGTGAAGGCAGCGCCCAAGGCGTCGAAACCCGCGGCCAAAACCGCGGCGAAACCGGCTGCAAAGCCGGCGGCGAAAGCGGGCGCGTCCAAACCGGCCGCTAAGAGCGCCTCCAAGCCCGCCGCAAAGAAACCGGCGGCGAAGGCTGCGCCGAAAACAGCGGCCAAGGCCAAAGCCAAGCCGGCCGCGAAATCGACCAAGCCCGCGGCGAAGAGCGCTGCGAAAACGACGGCGAAAACAGGCGCGGCCAAACCGGCTGCGACAAAGAGCGCTGCGAAAAAAGCAGCGGAGACGGACAAAGCGGCGCCGAAATCGCAGGCTGATGCGCCTGGGAAAAAAACCGCCGCCGCCAAGAAAACGCCCAAGGGCGCGGCTAAAGGGGGCGGCGAGAACGCCGCAGCCGCCGCTGAGGCGAATGACGCAAAGGACGCTTCGGCGTCCAAAAAAGAACCGGTCTCGCGCACGAAATCTTCGCGCGCGAAAAAAGAGAGGGGAGATCGCCCGATGGCGAACGCCGCAGCCGAGGCCACGGAGTCCTCCGAAACCACTGAAGGCCCGTTGCTCGACCTCTCCGATCAGGCGGTCAAGAACATGATCAAGGCTGCGCGCAAGCGCGGCTATGTCACCCATGAAGAGCTGAACAAAGTTCTGCCCTCGGAGGAATTCACCTCCGAGCAGATCGAGGACACCATGTCCCAGCTCAATGAGATGGGCATTAATGTCGTCGATTCAGACGAAGCCGACGACAATAACGACAATGAGGACGGCGACGAGAACGCTGTCACGACGCGCAAGGAAGGCGCGGTCCAGACCGGCAACACCAAGGAAGACGCCGACCGCACGGACGATCCTGTACGGATGTATCTGCGCGAGATGGGCTCGGTGGAGCTCTTGTCGCGCGAGGGCGAAATCGCCATCGCCAAGCGCATCGAGGCCGGCCGCGACGCGATGATCATGGGGCTGTGCGAGAGCCCGCTGACCTTTGAAGCCATCATGGTCTGGCGCGAGGAATTGTGCGACGGCAAGGTGTTGTTGCGCGACGTCATCGACCTTGAAACCACCCATGGCGGCCAGCAGGAAGACCGCTCCGCGCTCGTGCTTCAGGCCGAAGCCGCCGGCGAAGCCTCGCCTGCCCAGGCCGTTGAAGCCGCTGAACGCAAGCGCCGCGAGGAAGAGGCCGCCAAGGCCAAGGCCGAGCGCGGCGAAGCCGAAGGCGAGGACGGCGAAAATCAGTCCGATGACGATGAGGACGACGAGGATGACGGCGGCAATCTGTCCATGGCGCAGATGGAAGCCGAGCTCCGCGACGAGATCATGGAGATCCTCGACGCCGTCGCCATCGATTTCGGCCGCTTCCGCGAGCTGCAGGAAGTCCTGATCGAAGCGCGCCTCGCCGGTGAGGACCTCGCCGACGAAGACCGCTCGGAATATGCCGGTCTGCAGCGCGCCATCATCGAAAATCTCAAACAGCTCCACCTCAATAATCAGCGTATCGAGGCGCTGGTCGAGCAGCTTTATGAGATCAATGCGCGCCTGATGCGCCTTGAGGGCCGGCTGATGCGTCTCGCCGACGGCTCCGGCGTTGCGCGCGCGAAATTCCTGCAGAACTATTTCACGCGCGAGCTCGACCCTTTGTGGACGGAGAATGTCCGCGAACTCGACGCCAACTGGGAACGCTTCGTTGCGCGCAATGAGCGCCAGATCAACGAAATCCGCGAAGACATCGCCACGTTGTCTCAGGAAGCCGGCCTGCCGATCGACGATTTCCGCCGCATCGTGCAGACCGTGCAGAAGGGCGAGCGCGAGGCCCGTCAGGCCAAGAAGGAGATGGTCGAGGCCAATCTCCGTCTCGTCATCTCGATCGCCAAGAAATACACCAATCGCGGCCTGCAGTTCCTCGATCTCATTCAGGAAGGCAATATCGGCCTGATGAAGGCGGTCGATAAGTTCGAGTACAGACGAGGCTATAAATTCTCGACCTATGCCACCTGGTGGATTCGTCAGGCGATCACGCGCTCGATCGCGGATCAGGCGCGCACCATCCGCATCCCCGTGCATATGATCGAAACGATCAACAAGCTGGTGCGCACCTCGCGCCAGATGCTGCACGAAATCGGGCGCGAGCCGACGCCGGAAGAGCTCGCCGAAAAGCTGGCCATGCCGCTCGAGAAGGTCCGTAAGGTGATGAAAATCGCCAAGGAGCCCATCTCGCTCGAAACCCCGATTGGCGATGAAGAAGACAGCCATCTCGGCGACTTCATCGAGGACAAATTCGCCGTCCTGCCGATTGACGCGGCCATTCAGTCAAATCTGCGCGAAACCACCACTCGCGTGCTTGCAAGCCTCACCCCGCGCGAAGAACGCGTGTTGCGCATGCGCTTCGGCATCGGCATGAACACGGACCACACGCTCGAAGAAGTCGGCCAGCAATTCTCCGTGACGCGCGAACGCATCCGCCAGATCGAAGCCAAAGCCCTCCGTAAGCTGAAGCACCCGTCCCGAAGCCGCAAGCTGCGGAGCTTCTTGGATAATTAGGGGTGAGTGATGGCGCTCATCGTCGGTTCGACAAAAAAGACATTGAGCGAAATTCGCTCCATGATGAAATTGATGCGACCTATTCGGTATTTCACCGAGACGGTCGCGTTGTGTTGCAGATAAACAGCTACGGTCGGGCGACTCGCGAAATACCCGGAAAGCTCAGCCAAACAATACAGTTGGACGAAGAAGGCGCAAAGGCGCTGTTTGAAATAATTAAGCGCGAGTTTGATTTTTGATTATCAGTTTTTTTAGCGGTATTTATTTCGTTGGGCGAGTCAGATTGATAACGAATCTTCTAAGGTACGTATTTGAAAATCCACACGACTAGCCCCCTCCAACATTCTCAGGCGTGCACCGCGTATCCGGGGGCGAGCCGCAAACGCGCGTGAGTTCGTTGCGGGAAACGCAATGTCCGTCAGGCGCTCTATATCCCGGTCCGCCGCGAGATCCGCAGCCAACTAGTCGAGGCGGTCGATTTTCGATTACTTCGTTGATTTCGTCCTCAGTGGGTGCGCGGCATCCGACGTAAACAGGCGTGCATTCCCGGTCGCAACGCGAATGAGGCGGAGGCCCGCACTCGCTGATAAGGGCGCGATAGCTGACGCACTCGTTGCGGTTTGCACCTTCTCTGATCCGGTATCCTGGACCGCCTTGGCAGCCGCATCCTTGGCAACGTGGTCGACATCCGGCGCTCGCGCTCCGAGCATCGGCGGCGGCGCGAACGCGCTCCCGATCACCTTCGAAACAGGTTTGCGCATGCGCCGCCGTCGACGCTGTGAGGGCGATCAACGCAGCGGCAAGTAAAGAAGGAATAGTTGTTCGAAACTTGAGCATTGAAGGCCCAGCATATCGCAGCGGCAGTTGCAGCGTCAGTAGCACCTAACGCGAACAATCCAAGATCGCCCTCAATGTCGCCATCCCGGAATGCGTGTCAGCGCATATCCGGGACCTACCGCAGTTCGTGCTTAGGCTCCGCCGGAACGCGTGCGCCTTTCTGTTTGGCCGGGTGGCTCCCGACTCTTCGCTGCGCGGAGCCTGCCCCGGATTTGTTTCGGAGGGCGGCATGACGCGGCGCGGCGTTGTGGCGAGTGGCTTGCCCACCCCGCGCTTGCCCACCCCCGCTTGACCCGCGCGCTTGCATGCGCACAATCGGGCGCGTTCAACGCGAAGGAGGCCGAAATGGAGCAGTCCGCAATCTAATCCGCATACTGGTTTGATTGAAAGGATGCTCCATGTCTGAGGCCAACGCGCGCCCGTTCGCAGCGCCAAACACCCGTTTTCCTGTGCCCATGCCCGACGGCTCGCGCCATCCGGGCACGGTGTTTCTCAAGGCGGTCATCGACCATCCGCGCTGGGTCATCGGCGATTACAGCTACGCCAGCACGTTTGATCCGCCTGAAGACTGGGCCGAGCGACTGGC